>WFRO01000156.1 GCA_015486475.1 Bacteroidales bacterium | reverse complement strand
GCCAGCGGCACATTGCCGGCACGCTCGCCCAGACCGTTAACGGTGGTATGGACGCCGTGGATACCCTCCCGCACGGCCATGAAGACATTGCCTGCCGCCTGGTCATAGTCGTTGTGGGCGTGGAAATCAAAGTGCAGGTCCGGGTAACGCTCCAGCATGATGCGGCAGAAAGAGGCCGTCTGGTCCGGGTTGAGGATGCCCAGCGTGTCGGGTAGCATGAAACGTGTGATCTCTTCATCTTTCAGCCCGTCCATAAGAAAAAAGACATAATCGCGGCTGTGGATCATGCCGTTCGACCAGTCTTCCAGATAAAGGTTCACCATCATGCCTTTGCTTCGGGCATAACGGATGGCTCTGCGTATATCTTCCAGATGCTGTTCCGGTTCTTTGCGCAACTGTTCACGCACATGCCGCAGCGATCCCTTGGTGAGCAGGTTGGCCACACGCCCTCCGGCATGTTCTATCCAGTCGATGGAGGCTGTCCCGTCAATGAAGGCCAGGATCTCGATCTTTTCGGGACATCCTTTGGAGGCAGCCCACGCGGTGATGCGTTTCACGGCCTCCTCTTCGCCGAAAGAGACACGCGCAGAGGCGATCTCTATACGGTCGACACGCACCTCCTCCAGGAGGAACTTGGCGATGGTCTCCTTCTCAACAGGGCTGAAGGAGATGCCCATGGTCTGTTCTCCGTCACGGAGCGTGGTGTCCATGATCTCCACTTTCATGGTATGCTTGTTATTGGTTCCGTTGTTGTTCAAAAGCGATGATCTTTTCTTTGATGCTCAGCAGGTAGTCGATGTCGTCATACCCGTTGAGCAGACACTCTTTCTTATAGGGATTGATATCAAACGATTCCTGATCTCCTGTGGATAGTAACGTGATGGTCTGTGCCGGCAGATCCACCTCCAGCTCAGTATGCGGGTCCTGCTCAGAGGCAGCAAAGATCTTCTCCAGGAAATCCGGTGTTACCTGCACGGGCAGCAGACCGTTGTTGAGGGCGTTGTTCCGGAAGATGTCGGCGAAGAAGCTGGATACCACCACACGGAAACCGTAGTCGTAGATGGCCCAGGCGGCATGCTCGCGGCTCGACCCCGAGCCAAAGTTCTTGCCGGCCACCAGGATCTTTCCCCCATATTCCGGCTTGTTCAGGACAAAGCCGGGGTTGGGGCTGCCGTCGGGCAGGTAGCGCCAGTCGCGGAACAGGTTGTCGCCGAAGCCCTCACGTGTGGTGGCTTTCAGGAAACGCGCCGGGATGATCTGGTCGGTGTCCACATTGTCCACCGGCAGGGGGACAAAAGGCGAACGCAGTATGTTGAATTTTTCTCTTGGCATGATCGGTTGCTTAGTGTTTACAAAAACTCGCGCGGGTCGGTGATGCGGCCGGTGATGGCTGCCGCCGCCGCGGTCAGGGGACTGGCCAGCATGGTGCGTGCCCCCGGCCCCTGGCGTCCCTCGAAGTTGCGGTTCGAGGTGGAGACACTGTACTTACCTGCCGGGATCTTGTCGTCGTTCATTGCCAGACAGGCCGAGCAGCCGGGCTGCCGCAGCTCGAAGCCCGCCTCTTCGAGGATCCTGTCCAGCCCCTCCTCACGCGCCTGGCGTTCCACCTGATGTGAGCCGGGAACGATCCAGGCCGTCACATGATCCGCTTTCTTGTGTCCCTTTACCATCTGCGTGAAAGCCCGCAGGTCCTCGATGCGGCCATTGGTGCAACTGCCCAGGAAGACATAATCCACAGGCTTGCCCGGCATGGGATCTCCCGGCTTGAAAGCCATATAATCCAGCGCTTTCATGAAGGAGGCCCGCTCGGCCTCGCTGCCCTCCGGCTCCGGGATGGTGCCCGTGATACCTATGCCCATGCCGGGGTTGGTGCCGTAAGTGATCATCGGCTCAATACCGGCAGCGTCATAGGTGATCTCTTTGTCAAAGACCGCATCGGGGTCGGAGGCCAGGGCCAGCCATTCTTCCGCCAGACGATCGAAATCTTCTCCCTGTGGAGCGAACTCACGGCCCCGCACATACTCAATGGTCTTCTCGTCAGGGGCGATAAGCCCGCCGCGGGCACCCATCTCGATGCTCATGTTGCAGAGGGTCATGCGCCCCTCCATGCTCAGAGAGCGGATGGCGCTGCCGGCATACTCGATGAAGTATCCTGTGC
>WFRO01000155.1 GCA_015486475.1 Bacteroidales bacterium | reverse complement strand
TGATCAGTGATTTCATGGGGCCGGCCTTTACCGACAGCCTGCGCATCGCCTCCAACAAGCATGATGTGGTGGCGTTGCGGATCCAGGATGAAAGGGAAAAGGAACTGCCGGCTGCAGGGATGGTCCGCCTGAAGGATGCGGAGACAGGAGAAGAGCGGTGGGTGGACACCTCCCTGCGGTCGACACGTGAGGCTTATGCTGCCTGGCGCAGGGAGACGGAGAAGTCGTTGATGAACACATTCCGTCAGTGCGGGGTCGACCATGTGGACCTGCTGACCGGTGAGGACTACATCCGGCCGCTGGTGCAGTTGTTCAAAAGAAGATAGTTGTGACCATGACGAGAGAGACAAGAGAGCGTTTGAAGATATTTGCCGTACGAAGAAGGGTGCTGTGGAGTGTCCTGCTCGCGGGCATGCTGCTCCTGCCGGTTATGGGCCGGGCCCAGGAGGTGACCGTGGAGAGCGCCCTGAGCCGCGACACCATCCTCATCGGCGACCAGCTCGATCTCACCCTGCGGGTGGTGCAGCCGGCGGACCTGCAGGTGACCCTGCCCGAATTCGTCGACAGCGTCTCCAGGGGACTGGAGGTGGTGGACCGGGCCCGCACGGATACGGTGCGCCGTAAGGACGGCCGCCTGGAGATCACCCGCACCTGGCGTGTGACCTCTTTTGATACCAGCGGGGTGGTGCTGGTCGATCCCATGGTGGTGTCCTGGCAGAAAGACTCGCTGAAAGCCCGCCTGGAGACACGTCCCCTGCAGCTGGTCGTCAGGCTGCTCCCCGTGCAGACGGACAAAGGGCCCAAAGACATCAAGAAACCTTACAAACTGAAGATCACCTGGCAGGAGGTCCTGCAGTGGTCGCTGCTGGCTGTGGCACTGGCGGTGCTCCTGTGGCTGGGGATCAGTCTCTGGAAAAAAAGAAAAGAGCAGAAAGGGCTGCCGGCCATACGGAAGAAACCGGCCGAGCCGGCCCATGTGTTCGCCCTGCGTGAGCTGAACACCCTCAGGGAGGCCCGTCTGTGGCAACAGAACAGGGTGAAGGAGTATTATACCCGTCTTACCGATATCCTGCGTACTTACCTGGAGTACAGGTATGGCATCAGGGCCCTGGAGCAGACCACCCCCGAGACGCTGGAAGCCCTGAATGCAACCGGATTTAATGATAACCGTCTCCGGGGTATCCTGGAGAATATCCTGGAGACGGGCGACCTGGTGAAGTTCGCCAAATACATCCCGCAGCCGGACCTGAACGAGTCGGTGCTGCTGGATGCTTTCGTGTTCGTCAATGAGACCAAAGAGACATGGAAGGCTGAGGAGGCCGGGAAGAAACAGGAGAATGCCACCGGGGAGCAGCAGGAACCCGTAGAGAAAGAGAAGGACCTGGAGGAGAAAGCTGCCGGCGAAGAGGTGACGGAGAAGGGCCCGGAAGCTGAAGAAGAGAAGACTGAGGAAGAAGGAAAGGAGGGCCGTACAGATGTTTGATTATCATTTCGCCAACAGGGAATGGTTGTACGGGTTGCTGCTGCTGATCCCGATGATCGCGGGGTATGTCTGGAGAGAGCGGAGGCGCCAGACCAGCATGCGTTTCTCCGGCCTCCGGCCTTTCGCGGCTATGCCGGTGCCGGTGCGGGCGTGGCTGCGCCATCTGCTCTTTGTTTTCCGGCTGCTGGCCGTAGCCCTGCTTTTCATTGTGATGGCCCGGCCCCAGTCGGTCAACCGCTGGCAAAAAGTCTCCACCGAGGGGATCGACATCATCATCGACCTGGATATCTCCAGCAGTATGCTGGCGCAGGACTTCAACCCCAACCGCCTGGAGGCGGCTAAATCGGTAGCCATCAAATTCATCTCGGGCCGCCCCGACGACCGCATAGGCCTGGTGGTGTTCAGCGGCGAGAGCTTCACCCAGTGTCCCCTGACCACCGACCATGCCGTGCTGATCAACCTCTTCAGGGAGGTGAAAAGCGGCATGATCGAGGATGGCACCGCCATCGGCGACGGTCTGGCCACGGCCATCAACCGGCTCAAGGACAGCAAGGCCAAAAGTAAGGTGGTGATCCTTCTTACCGACGGTATGAACAATGCGGGAGAGATAGCGCCTCTGACAGCCGCGGAGATCGCCAAAACCTTCGGGATACGTGTCTACACCATCGGCGTGGGAACAAGGGGCACGGCACCCTATCCGGTACAGACCCCCTACGGTGTACGTTACCAGCAGATGCGGGTGCAGATCGACGAGGAGGTGCTGCAGAAGATCGCGTCCATGACCGGAGGGAAATATTTCCGCGCCACCAATAACAGGAAACTGGAAGAGATCTACCAGGAGATAGACCGGATGGAGAAATCGAAGATAGATGTCAAACAGTATAGCAAAAGACAGGAAGAGTACATGCGTTTTGCGCTGCTGGCCGCCCTGCTCCTGTTGCTGGAGTGGGCGCTGGGAAACAGCGTGCTGAGGAAAATACCATAAGAAGTTGATAAGTTGATAAGTTGAGGAGTTGAAGAGTTGAATTTTGATTTTTGAATTATGAATAAGAAGTTCACGCAAAGATCACAAAGGAATGCGCAAAGGACGCAGATCACCAACTCGATACTCGATACTCGATACTAATAACTATGAACCACGAACCACGAACTACGAACTATGAACTACGAACTATGAACTAACATGTTTCGATTTGCCAACATAGAATATCTGTACGCCCTGGGGTTCCTGCCGCTGTTCTGGCTGGTGTATGTGCTGGTGAGGTCGTGGCGGCGGCGTACCATCCGTCGCATCGGCGATCCGCAACTGGTGGAGCAGCGGATGGAAGGGGTGGCGCGGTCGCGGCCGGGCATCAAGCTCTTTCTGTTCAGTCTGGCCTGGACCTTCCTGGTGC
>WFRO01000154.1 GCA_015486475.1 Bacteroidales bacterium | reverse complement strand
CCTCGACACCCTTACCTATCGCTACAGCGGCCACTCCCCCTCGGATGCTTCCACCTACCGTACCAAAGAGGAACTGGAAGCCTGGATGGAACAGGACTCGCTGAAGTTTTTCGAAAGGGAACTGGTAAAAAACAACATCACCACGGAGAGTGAGATCGAAACCCTTCGCAAAGGGGTGGTCGAACGGCTGGTAAAAATTCTGAAATGGGCTGTGGATGATCAGATATCCCCCCGCATGGACCTGGTGAGCCATCCTGACGAGATCGGCGACCTGATGTTCTCCAACGGCTCCGTGGAGAAGATGGAAGACCGTGAGCCGGAGGTGCTCCTGCCGCTGGAGGAGAACCCCCGCATGCAACAGCTGAAGAGAAAGGAGCGTTTCGGTCTGGATAAGAACGGCAAGCCTTTATCGAAGGTGAAGACCTTCCAGTTGCGTGACGGTATCTTCGAGGCGATCATCGACCGTTTTTACAAGGATCCCACGCTGGTGGCCTATGGCGAGGAGAACCGCGACTGGGGCGGCGCTTTTGCCGTTTACCGGGGGCTTACCGAATCCCTGCCCTACCATCGTCTTTTCAATACGACGATCTCCGAAGGAGCCATCGTGGGCACGGCCATCGGCTATGCCATGTGCGGCGGGCGGGTGATCCCCGAGATCATGTACTGTGATTTCCTGGGACGCTCCGGCGACGAAGTGTTCAACCAGATGCCCAAGTGGCAGGCCATGAGTGGCCAGGTGCTGAAGATGCCGGTGGTGCTGCGCGTCTCCGTGGGGTCGAAGTACGGGGCCCAGCACTCCCAGGACTGGACCTCGCTGGTGGCTCATATCCCGGGCCTGAAGGTGGTCTTCCCCGCTACCCCCTACGACGCCAAAGGGTTGATGAATGCGGCTCTCCAGGGCACCGATCCGGTAGTCTTCTTCGAGAGCCAGCGCATCTACGACATCGGTGAGTATTTCCACGAGGGAGGTGTGCCGGAAGGATATTACGAGATCCCCATAGGACAGCCCGACATCAAGAGGAAGGGCCGTGACATTACGATCCTTTCGGTAGGGGCCACCCTTTACCGGGTCCTGGAAGCAGCGGATACCCTCGCTAAGCAATATGACCTCTCGGCCGAGGTGATCGATGCACGCAGCCTTGTGCCTTTCGACTACTCGCTGGTCCTGGAGTCTGTGAAAAAGACCGGCAGGATCGTGATCACCGGCGATGCATCGGAAAGGGGCTCTTACCTGAAAGATATGGCCCAGAGTGTGGCCGACCTGGCCTTCGACGACCTGGACGCCCCGCCCGTGGTGGTGGGCTCCCGCAACTGGATCACCCCGGCGCATGAGCTGGAGGATTTCTTCTTCCCGCAGCCCCACTGGATCATTGATGCCATCCACGAAAGGATCCTGCCCCTGCCCGGCCATACGGTGCAGATGGACCTTACCAATGACAAACTGCTCGAGCTGAAAAGGCGGGGGGTGTGAGGTTGTTGACCGGAAAGACTTTTTCCCTTTGCCGGGGAATTTGCTATTTTTAGCAAAAAAAGAGACCATGGAATTTGAACAGATCATAGAAAAGATACGGAAGAAGAAAGGTTTTATCTCCGATATGGACGGTGTTATCTACCACGGCAACAAACTGTTGCCTGGTGTAAAGGAGTTCGTGAAATGGCTGAAGAAAGAGAACAAGCGCTTCCTTTTCCTTACCAACTCCAGTGAGCGCACCCCCCAGGAGCTCCAGGAGAAGCTGCACCGTCTGGGGATCAATGTGGAACGCAACGTATTTTATACCAGCGCCCTGGCTACGGCCCAGTTCCTCTCCTCGCAGAAACCCAAAGGAACGGCCTTTATCATCGGCGAGGCGGGCCTGATCAATGCCATGTACAATGGGGGGTATACGATGAACAACATCGATCCCGACTATGTGGTGGTGGGCGACACCCGCAACTACAGCTATGAGAAGCTGGAGCAGGCCGTCAATCTGGTGCTGAAAGGCGCCCGGCTGATAGGTACCAATCCCGACCTTACGGGACCCATCGAGAACGGCATTGCCCCCTCCACCAAAGCGCTGATCTCGCCCATCGAGCTGGCTACAGGCAAACAGGCCTATTTCGTCGGCAAACCCAATCCCCTGATGATGCGCATCGCCCTGAAAAAGCTGGGTGTGCGTCGTGAGGATGCCATCATCATCGGCGACCGCATGGATACGGACATCATCGCCGGCATCGAGTCGGAGATAGATACCCTGCTGGTGCTCAGTGGTATATCCTCCAGAGAGACCATTGATGAATTTCCCTATATGCCCCGTTATGTGCTGAAAGGGGTGGGGGAGATCGTTTCCTGAAAGTACTGCGTATGCTGGAAGGTATATTGTTTGATATGGACGGGGTGCTTGTGGACACCGAAGATCTGATCGCCCGGGCCTCGGTGGAGATGTTCCGGGAGAAAGGGTTAACGGTGCAGATTTCCGATTTCGAGCCGTTCATAGGCATGGGGGAGATACGTTATCTCGGTGGCGTGGCGGAAAAATACCATTTCCCGCTCGACGTCATGGAGGCCAAGAAAAGGGTCTATGAGATCTATGAAGAGATCGCCCGGGGCCACCTGAAGCTGTTGCCGGGGGTGCGTTCTTTCATTGAACAATGCCGTGACAGGGGACTGCACCTGGCGGTGGCCACCAGCGCCGACAGGGTCAAGATGCTGATCAACCTGCGGGAGGGCGGACTGCCCGAAGCATATTTCGACGCCCTGGTCACTGCAGAGGATGTGGTGCACAAGAAGCCCGCCCCGGACATCTACCTCAAAGCAGCGGAAAAGCTGGGCCTTCCTCCTGCCCGTTGCCTCGTAGTGGAGGATGCGCCTGCCGGCGTGGAAGCGGGGAAGAAAGCCGGGGCCCGCGTGCTGGCGCTGACCACCAGCTTCCCTGCCGGGCGACTGAAAGGGACTGACTGGATCGCTCCCGACCTGGCACATGTGCCGGAAGAGGCGCTGCAGTGGTGAAAGACCAACAAGAAATGACTTTTACTAAAAAATAAAATGACCATGAAAGGTTTTGAAGATTATCCCTCCTGGAACGAGTTGATGACCTATAAGAAAGAGGGCATACACGATGTCAATGCCCATATCCATACCCCATACTCGTTCAGCGCTTTCCGTGACCTGGAAGAGCCTTTCAGGAAAGCCGTGGATGAAGGGGTCGAGGTATTGGGGATCAATGACTTCAACACGGTCAGGGGATACGATGAGTTTTACGGATACGCAGAGAAATACGGCGTTTTCCCGCTTTTCAATATCGAATTTATCGGCCTGCTGGAAGAAAAACAAAGGGAAGGTATCCTGGTCAACGATCCCAATAATCCGGGCCGCACCTATTTCAGCGGTAAGGGGTTGCGCTTCCCCTGGGTGCCGCCGCAGGGGTATGAGACCCTGCTGGATGATCTGGTTACAAAAGGCTCGGAGCAGGTGGGGCAGATGGTCACAAAGCTCAATGCCTGGTTTGCGGATACAGTGCCGGAGGTACAGCTCTCTTTTGAGCAGATACGGAAAGAGCTGGCCGTCGATCTGGTGCGGGAAAGGCATGTGGCCCGTGCGGTGCGTATGGCCGTGGAAAAGACGGGCGGCCGGCAGGAACAACGGGCGGTTTATGCCCGCATGTTCGGGGGCACGCCGCTGGCCGCCGACCCCGGAGATCCGGCAGCCGTCGAGAACGAGATACGTTCCCGCCTTCTCAAGAAGGGTGGCCCCGGTTATATCCCCGAGGATCCTCAGGCCTTCCTGCCGGTGGACAGGATCATAGACTTCATCCTGAAAGCAGGCGGCATCCCCTGCTATCCTGTCCTGCTGGATGATGCCGACGGTAATTTTACAGGCTTTGAGAAAGATAAGACAAAACTGGCCGAGGAGCTGGAAGCCATGCATGTCTTCGCCGTGGAGTTCATTCCGGGACGCAATGACTGCCGGCATCTGACGGAATATGTGGAGTATTTTGTATTGCGGGGCTTTATCGTCCTTTTCGGCACGGAGCACAATACGCCGGCGATGGCCCCGGTGAAGGTTACCTGCCGGGGCAATACCCCTCTGCCGGAGCCGCTGCGGGAGGTCGCCTGGAAGTCGGCGTGCATCGTCGCGGCCCATCAGTACCAGATCGCCAATGGAAAAACGGGCTTTATCGATGCGGACGGGTTTGCCAACAGCGAGCAACGCGGCCTTCTCACCACGCTGGGAGCGGCGGTGATAGGATATTTTCAACATTTAAGCAAAAAATAGAGAAAATTGAGTAGAAACAGTTGATAAGTTGATAAGTTGATGAGTTGAAGGGTTGAAGAGTTGAATACCTGATAATAGGCCATTGAAAAAACAATAAAGAAAAAATTAATATTCATGTTAGATGCTTTATTACATACCCTGGCTTACGACCTGCTCCCGGCCGTCCGCATGCAGATGCCGGGTGCTGTCCCGCCGGTCCTTACCTTTTCCGGGGATGAGGCCTTCCGGGCCGCTTCCCGCTCACCGCAGGCTTTTGAAAAGTGGAAGAGCGTATGGCGTGGGGCTGAGCCTTTTCTTTTGGAGGTGCCATGGTCCGACGCCGGGAAAGCTGCCGGCACACTCACCTCTGCCATGCAGGCGGAGCAGGGCCTGCTGATGCTGAAAGATGCGGGTCTTCTGGCCTGGGGACCGGGAAAGGGCATGACGGACAAGCTGCTCGGCGGGGAGAAGGCAGTAAAGAAAGAGGCTCCCGCAGGCCCTCTTGCCGGCAGGATCGCCCTGATCACCGGAGCAGCACAGGGCTTCGG
>WFRO01000153.1 GCA_015486475.1 Bacteroidales bacterium | reverse complement strand
TAGATATGCCTGTTTTCCTGCAGGATCCCAGGGAGGATGTGCATTTCAACGACTCCACAGTGGGTGTTCTCCAGGAGGCCGGCTGGGATATGCTGGGTGCCCGTGCCGGAAAGATGCCCAAAGGGAAATTGTTGTGGTCGCCCCGTGTGGGTTTCAACTGGGATGTGTTGGATGATGAGTCTTTCCAGGTGCGTGGCGGCTTGGGGATCTTCACCAGCCGTGTGCCGCTGGTATGGCCGGGTGGCTCTTACACCAACAATGGTGTGACCATCGGAGGTGTTTACGTACGGGACTCCTGGGGTTACTATATCCCCTTTGAGAGCCAGTGGAACCAGCAGTACAAAAGAGCGGATTTTGATCAGAAAGATCCTCCTTATGGCGGCCAGATGGACCTCTTTGCCAAGGACTACAAGTTCCCGCAGGTATTCCGTATGAACCTGGCACTCGACAAGAAACTGGGATGGGGAACGGTGCTGACCGTCGAAGGGATCTACACCAAGACGATCAACAATGTGCTTTATTATAATATGAACGTCGCTCCCGAGCCCGATCATCATCTTACGGGCGCTGATACCCGGCCATACTGGGATAACAGTAAGCTGGATCCCAACTACACACGCATCATGGTGGGTACCAATACCAGCAAGGGCTATACCTATAACATTACCGTACAGTTGCAGAAAAAGATGAGCAAAGGCTTTTCGGGGAGTGTGGCTTATACGTTCGGTCGCGCCATGGCTGTCAATGACGGTACCTCTTCGCAGAACTCTTCCCAGTGGAAGTATATGCTGCAGGTCAACGGTCTGAACAATCTCGGGCTCAGCATCTCCAGCTTTGATCTGGGACACCGCATCGTGGCTTTCCTGAGCTACCGTGTTGAGTATGTGAAGCATCTGGCCACGACCATCAGTCTCTTCTATAACGGTCAGTCGGGGCATCGTTACTCGTATGTATACAATGACCGGGGTAATTTGAACGGCAACGGCGAGAGCAGCAACAACCTGATCTACATTCCTGCTTCCCGGGGTGAGATCGTCTTTTCCGACGGGGATCCCGATGGTGAACAATGGGCTGCTCTGGACCAGTTTATCAGTGATGACAATTATCTGAGCAAGCACCGCGGTGAATATGCCGAGCGCAACGGCGCCCGCACACCCTTCACCAACATCATCGACCTGAAGCTTGCCCAGGATATCTTTACCAACATCGGTCAGCGCAGGAACACCCTGCAGTTTACCTTTGATGTGTTCAACTTTACCAACATGCTGAGCAGCAAGTGGGGTCGCAGATATTATGTGCCTTATGGTTACAACCGCCTCATCACCTTCGACGGCTTTGATACCGATGGCACCACGCCGACCTTCAGTTTCAAAGAGCCGAAGCATGTGTGGAACATTGATGATTCAGGGATCAGCAGTTCACGGTGGCAGGCCCAGATCGGCTTCCGTTATATTTTTTAAAAGATCCTGAAAAAAATCATTGCCAGAAAAAGGGGGCCGCGGCCCCCTTTTTTTCTGCTCCGATCGCTTTTGCTGTGCGGAAAGCAGGCCGTTCAGGCCCATATTCACAAATCTGTAAATAACAGATAAACAAGTGATTAGGCCTAATATATTCATGCTTAAACAAATAGGAGTTGATGTTTATATCTTTGATGAAATGTTAATAAAATAGCGCGGCAGGGTCTTGTGGAAACCTTCTGCCTGTACTAACTTTGATATCCGCCTGCCGTTCTTTTTTCCGGGGCATATACAAAAGATTATCAATAGTTTAAAACCTAAACCTATGGAAGATTTATTTGCTGGTCAAGCCAGGATCAATGTGAAAAAAGGAAACACGATCACGAAAGAAAAAAAGTCTGACCCCGGAGCGAAGACGGAGCGAAAGATCTATTCTTTTGAGGAGGCAATGGCCGCAACGCGTGAATATTTTAAGGGAGATGAGCTGGCAGCGAAGGTTTGGGTGACGAAATATGCTTTGAAGGATTCGGAAGGGAACCTGTATGAAAAGACCCCGGATGATATGCATCGTCGTCTGGCGCGTGAACTGGCCCGCATCGAGAACAAGTATCCGGATCCGATGTCGGAAGATGAGTTGTTTGAGCTTTTGAAGGATTTTAAATATATCATTCCCCAGGGTGGCCCCATGTCGGGCATTGGCAATGATCATCAGATCGTCTCTCTGTCCAACTGTTTTGTGATCGGCA
This sequence comes from Bacteroidales bacterium, assembly GCA_015486475.1. Taxonomy (GTDB): domain Bacteria; phylum Bacteroidota; class Bacteroidia; order Bacteroidales; family VadinHA17; genus DRPN01. Next base: position 5,791 of record WFRO01000153.1, on the reverse strand, counting down.
ATGACGGACCCTCGGATTCGTACGGGGCGATCATGAAGATCGACCAGGAGCAGGTGCAGTTGATGAAGCGGCGCGGCGGCGTGGGACATGACCTCTCGCATATCCGGCCCAAAGGGAGTCCGGTGCTCAACAGTGCCCTCACCTCGACAGGGGTGGTTCCTTTTATGGAACGGTATTCCAACTCGACGCGTGAGGTGGCCCAGGACGGCCGGCGGGGCGCCCTGATGCTCACCATCTCCATCAAGCATCCCGACTCGGAATCTTTCATTGATGCCAAGCTTGAGAGCGGCAAGGTGACAGGCGCCAATGTTTCAGTAAAGATCGATGACGAGTTCATGCAGGCGGTCATCGAGGATAAGCCCTATATTCAGCAATATCCCATTGACTCTCCCGAGCCCAAATACAAAAAAGAGATCAATGCCCGCAAGCTGTGGGATAAGATCGTGCATAATGCCTGGAAATCGGCCGAGCCGGGGATCCTTTTCTGGGATACCATCACCCGTGAATCGGTGGCCGACTCTTATGCCGATCAGGGCTACCGTACCGTGGCCACCAACCCCTGTGGGGAGATCCCGCTGTGTCCGTATGACAGTTGCCGTCTGCTGGCCATCAACCTGTACGGGTATGTGGAGGATCCCTTTACGCCGAAAGCCCGCTTCAATTTTGAGAAGTTCAGGGAGCATGCCCATCATGCCCAGCGGATCATGGATGATATCATCGACCTGGAGCTGGAGAAGATCGACAGGATCCTGGAAAAGATCAACAACGATCCCGAAGAAGAGGAGATCAAGAGCGTAGAACGCAAGCTGTGGGAGAACATCCGCAAAAAAGCCGTGGAAGGCAGACGCACCGGCATCGGCATCACCGCCGAAGGGGATATGCATGCTGCGCTGGGCCTGCAGTATGGCAGCGACAATGCGATCGATTTCTCGGTGGAGGTGCATAAAACGCTGGCCATTGAGGTATACAGGGCTTCGGTGGAGATGGCCAAACAAAGAGGTGCTTTTGAGATCTACGATGCGGAGAAGGAAAAGGACAACCCTTTCATCAACCGTCTGAAAGAAGAAGATCCGGCCCTGTATGAGGAGATGGTGAAACACGGACGGCGCAATATCTCCCTGCTCACCATAGCGCCCACGGGGTCCACCAGCCTCATGAGCCAGACCACCTCGGGCATTGAACCAGTATTCAGGCCGGTGTACAAGAGAAGACGCAAGGTCAACCCCAACGATTCTGATGTGAAAGTGTCCTTTACCGATGAGGTGGGAGATGCCTGGGAGGAATTCAATGTCTTCCATCATAAGTTCAAAACATGGCTGGAGGCCAACGGATATGATGTCGATGAGGTGACCCGCTATTCGGATGAAGAGATGGAGGAGCTGATCAAAAAATCCCCCTATTACAATGCTACGGCCAATGATGTGGACTGGATCGCCAAGGTGAAGATGCAGGGCCGCATACAAAAGTGGGTGGACCATTCCATCAGCGTGACGGTCAACCTGCCGGAAAAAGCTTCGGAAGACCTGGTCGGCCAGCTGTATATCACGGCCTGGGATTCCGGCTGCAAAGGGGTGACCGTTTACAGGGAAGGATCCCGTGACGGCGTGCTGATCTCCGGCGACAAGAAGAAAAAGGAGGAGAAGGTGGATCATCATCAGTTTGAAAAACGTCCGGCGGTGCTGGATGCGGAGATCGTACGGTTCCACAACAACAATGAGAAATGGATCGCTTTCGTGGGCATCAAGGACGGCCGTCCCTATGAGATCTTCACCGGTATGGAGGAGGAGGACGCGCTGGTGATCCCCAAGAGCATTACCAAGGGCAAGATCATCAAGGTGCGGGAGGCTGACGGCAAGGCCCGTTACGACTTCCAGTATGTGGATAAATACGGCTATAAGAATATGGTGGGGGGCCTGTCGCACATGTTCACCAAAGAGTTTTGGAACTATGCCAAGCTGATCTCCGGCGTGTTGCGTCACGGTATGCCCATACCCAATGTGGTGGAGCTGGTCTCCAAGCTGCAGCTCGACAATGAGAGTATCAACACCTGGAAGGCCGGGGTGGCACGCGCCCTGAAGAAGTTCATCCCCGACGGCACCAAGGCTTTTGATGGCGAGGTGTGTGATGCCTGCGGCTCCCACAACCTGGTCTACCAGGAGGGTTGCCTGATCTGTATGGATTGTGGGTCTTCAAAATGCGGATGATCAGATAAGCATAAAAAAAGAAACGGGGCTTTTGGCCCCGTTTTTCTTTGGATCTCAGATCACCCCCAGTTCCCTGCCCACTTTTTCGAAAGCGGCCACGGCTTTGTCGATGTGTTCTTTTTCGTGGGCTGCCGAGAGCTGGACACGTATGCGTGCCTGACCTTTCGGGACTACCGGATAATAGAACCCGATGACGTAGATCCCTTCGTCGAGGAGCCGGGCGGCGAAGTCCTGCGACAGCTTGGCGTCATAGAGCATCACAGCGCAGATAGCCGATTGTGTAGGTTTGATGTCGAAGCCCAGTTTCCCCATTTTCTCCATGAAATATTCCGTGTTGCTGTGCAGCTTGTCCTGCAGTTCGGCGGTTTCGTCCATCATCTCGAACATTTTGATGGCGGCGCCCACCACGGCAGGAGGCAGACTGTTGGAGAAGAGGTAGGGACGGGAGCGTTGCCGCAGCATCTCTATCAGCTCTTTGCGGCCGGTGGTGAACCCGCCTATAGCGCCGCCGAAGGCTTTGCCCAGGGTGCCGGTGATCAGGTCCACTTTCCCGCGTATGTCGAAGAGCTCGGTGACACCACGACCTGTCTTGCCCACCACGCCGGCCGAATGGCTCTCGTCGACCATCACCAGGGCATCGTATTTTTCAGCCAGGCGTACCATCTCATCCACCGGAGCCACATTGCCGTCCATGGAGAAGACGCCGTCGGTGACGACAATGCGGAAACGGGCCTTCTGTGCCTCTTTCAGTTTTTCTTCCAGATCGGCCATATCTCCGTTGTTGTACCGGAAGCGCTGTGCCTTGCAGAGGCGTACGCCGTCAATGATGGAAGCGTGGTTGAGCTGATCGGAGATGATCGCATCTTCCTCGGTGAACAGGGGCTCGAAGATGCCTCCGTTGGCATCGAAGCAGGCGGCATAAAGGATGGAGTCTTCGGTGCCGAAGAACTTCGCAATGCGGTATTCCAGCTCTCTGTGCAGGTCCTGTGTGCCGCAGATAAAACGCACCGAGGACATGCCGTAGCCACGGGTGTCCATGGCCTCTTTGGCGGCTTCGATGAGTTGGGGGCTGTTGGAGAGCCCCAGGTAGTTATTGGCGCAGAAATTCAGGACCTTCTCCCCTGTTTTCAGGGTGATCTCAGCCCCCTGGGGCGAGGTGATGATCCTTTCGTCTTTGAAGAGACCGGCGTCGCGGATGCTCTCCAGCTCGTTCTGAAAATGTTGCTTTACTTTTTCGCTGTACATGGCTTGTTGTGTTATTTGTTCAACTTTTCTTTGATCTTTTCCATCATTACACGTGTCAGGCGGGCCAGGTCATATTCGGGTTGATACCCCCAGTCCCTGCGGGCTACACTGTCGTCAATGCTGGCGGGCCAGGTGGCGGCGATGTCCTGTCTGAAATCGGTTTTATAGGTGATGGTGAAACCGGGGATATATTTGCGTATCTCCGCTGCCAGCTCTTCTGGGTTGAAACTGAGTCCGCCGATGTTGTATCCGGTGTGCAGGCTCAGGCTGGAAGCGTCGCTCTCCATGAGCTTTACGGTGGCGTCGATGGCGTCGGTCATGAAAAGCATGGGAAGGGTGGTATCCCCGTCGAGAAAACATTCATAACGGCCGTGCTTGATGGCCTGGTAGAAGATCTCGACGGCATAGTCGGTGGTGCCGCCGCCCGGCTCGGTCTTATAGCTGATCAGCCCCGGGTAACGTATGCTGCGCGTGTCGACGCCGTAACGGTTGTAAAAATACTCGATCCATCTCTCTCCGGCCAGCTTGCTGATACCGTAGACGGTATTGGGTTCCATGATGGTAAGCTGCGGAGTGTTGTTTTTGGGGGTGGTGGGGCCGAAGACCGCGATGGAGCTGGGCCAGAAGACCTTCCTGATGTCCTCCACCTCCCGGGCCAGGTCGAGGACGTTGAGGAGACTGTTCATGTTGATGTGCCAGGCCTGCATGGGCAGTTTCTCCGCATTGCCCGAGAGGACGGCCGCCAGGTGGTAGATCTGTGTGATCTTGTGGCGGATGGCGAAGTGGATGAGGCGTTTGTCATCCATGACGTCCAGCAGCTCGAAGGGCCCGCTCTCGAGGATATCGGGAGCGGGTTCTTTCAGGTCGGTGGCAAAGACATGGCCCGCTCCGTACATATCCCGCAGACGCAGGGTGAGCTCCGAGCCGATCTGTCCCGAAGCTCCGATGATCATAATGTTCTCTTTCATGGTGCCTGGTTTTGTCATACGAAATAAATCAATATTTTACAGGATACAAATGATATTTAACATATCGTTCGGATGCTGTTCCCGGAAAGTAAAGATGTGCAAAACGCACACAGGTCACAAGGAAGAAACGGGCAAAAATGAGTAGTTTTGCAAAAATTACAGATCATGGGGAAAAATGTCAGGGTGCGTTTTGCACCGAGTCCTACGGGGCCATTGCATGTAGGGGGTGTACGCACCGCTCTTTTCAATTATCTCTTTGCCCGTCATCATGGCGGGACCTTCGTCCTGCGTATCGAGGATACCGACCGCCACCGGTACGTGCCGGGGGCTGAGGAGTACATCATCGAGTCGTTGCGCTGGTGCGGTATCCTGCCGGATGAAGGGCCCTGGCAGCAGGAGGGATATGCTCCCTACCGCCAGTCGGAGCGGCAGGCGATCTACCGGGAGTATGTGGCCCGGCTGCTGAAAAAGGGGAAAGCCTATCATGCCTTTGACACGCCGGAGGAGCTGGAAGCATTGCGGCAGGAGTATGCTGCCCTGGGGAAAACATTCAGCTATGATCATTCGGTACGGGGGAGCCTCCGTAACGCTCTGACCCTTCCTGCTGATGAGGTGAAGCGGTTGCTGGAGGAGCGGGTGCCGCATGTAGTCCGTTTCCGCATCGATCCGGGCGAGCAACTGCATCTGCACGATGAGATACGGGGTGATCTGACCTTCGATACCTCCACCCTCGATGATAAGGTGATCTATAAAGCCGACGGCATGCCCACCTATCACCTGGCCAATATCGTGGATGATCATCTCATGGAGATCACCCATGTGATCCGGGGTGAGGAGTGGCTGCCCTCGCTGCCTCTGCATGTATTGCTGTACAGGGCCTTCGGCTGGGAAGCGCCGGCCTTTGCCCACCTGCCGCTGATCCTCAAGCCCGAGGGCAAGGGCAAGCTGAGCAAACGCGATGGCGACCGGATGGGATTCCCGGTCTTCCCGCTGCAGTGGACCACCCCGGAAGGGGAGGTCTGGCCCGGTTATCGCGAAGAAGGCTACTTCCCCGAAGCCTTTGTCAACATGCTGGCGTTGCTGGGATGGAACCCGGGGACGGAGCAGGAGATCTTTTCCCTGGAGGAAATGTCCAGTCTTTTCTCCCTTGATCGCATCAACAAGGCCGGCGCCCGTTTTGATCCGCAGAAAGCCCGCTGGTTCAACCATCAATATTTGCAGATGAAACCCCTGGGGGAGGTGGCGGAGATGTTCAGGGAGGAGCTGGTAAAAAGAAATATTTCTGCCGATCCAGCCCTGGTGGAAAAGGTGGTGGCACTCACCCGCGAGCGGGTGGATTTTGTCAGGGATCTGTGGCAGGAGGCCTCATTTTTC
>WFRO01000152.1 GCA_015486475.1 Bacteroidales bacterium | reverse complement strand
GCCGAGGACTCCTTCCAGGGCGTTATCGACCTTATGGAAAACAAGGCGGTGGTCTGGCATGATGACAAGACCATGGGCGTCAAGTACAGTCTGGAGGATATCCCTGCCGAGCTGGTCGATGAGGCTGCCGAGTGGAGGAACAAGCTGGTGGAGGCCGTGGCAGAAAAGGACGATGCTCTGCTGGAGCGTTATTTTGAAGATCCCGATTCCATCACGCCCGATGAGATGGCGGAAGTGATCCGCAAGGCTACCATCGATGGTACCATCGTGCCGGTGATGTGCGGCTCTGCTTTTAAGAACAAAGGGGTGCAGCGTCTTCTCGACGCCATCGTGGCTTATCTGCCCAGTCCCCTCGACATAGGTGCTGTCACAGGCATCAATCCCAAAACGGGCGAAGAAGTTACGCGCGAGCCTGATCCCAAAGCACCACTGGCCGCACTGGCCTTTAAGATCACCACGGACCCGTATGTGGGACGTCTGGTCTATCTGCGTGTGTATTCAGGCAGGCTGACCCCCGGCATGACGGTGCTCAACCCCCGGACCGGTAAAAAAGACCGGATCAACCGGCTGTATCAGATGCATGCCAACAAGCAGAACCCCCGCGACGTTATCGAAGCCGGAGATATTTGCGGTGCCGTGGGGCTGAAAGATATCAAGACCGGTGACACCATCACCGATTTCCAGCGTCCCATCTCCCTTGAGTCGATGACCTTCCCTGATCCTGTGATCGGTGTGGCCATTGAGCCGAAGACACAGGCCGACGTGGATAAGCTGGGTGCTGCGCTGGCCAAACTGGCCGAGGAAGATCCTACCTTCAAGGTGCGTACCGACGACAGCTCGGGCCAGACCATCATCAGCGGTATGGGCGAGCTGCACCTGGAGATCCTGGTGGACAGGCTCAAACGTGAGTTCAATGTGGAGTGTAACCAGGGACAGCCCCAGGTGGCCTACAAGGAAGCCCTCACCAAAACGGTGGCCCATCGCGAGGTGTTCAAAAAACAGACCGGCGGTAGAGGTAAATTTGCAGATATCGTCATAGAGATCGGGCCTGCCGACGAAGGTGTTACAGGTCTTCAGTTCGTCGACGAAGTGAAGGGTGGCAACATCCCCAGAGAATTTATGCCGGCCATTGAGAAAGGTTTCACGCTGGCCATGCAGAACGGTCCGCTGGCAGGATTTCCCATGGACAACCTCAAAGTGGTGGTGAAGGACGGGTCCTATCATCCTGTTGATTCCGACTCGCTCTCTTTCCAGATGGCCGCCCAGCGTGCCTTCAGGAATGCGGCTCCCAAAGCCGGCCCGATCCTCCTCGAGCCCATCATGTCGGCCGAGGTGGTCTCGCCCGAAGAGTACATGGGAGATGTCATCACCGACTTCAACAAGCGTCGCGGACGTATCGAAGGGATGGAATCGAAGGCCGGCGCCCGTGTCATCAAGGCCAAAGTGCCCCTGGCAGAGAACTTCGGGTATGTGACGGTGCTGCGTACCATCACCTCGGGAAGAGCAACTTCCTCCATGGAGTTCTCCCACTACGAGCCCGTGCCGCAGGAAATCGCCGAGAAGGTCATTGAGAATGTAAAAGGAGTTATCAAGGTATAATTTAAATAACAAGTACAGGAATAATGAGTCAGAAAATTCGGATAAAGCTGAAATCGTACGATCACAACCTGGTGGACAAGTCTGCCGAGAAGATCGTGAAAACGGTTAAGTCGACGGGAGCCATTGTAAGTGGTCCCATTCCGTTGCCGACCCACAAACGCATCTTTACGGTTTTGCGTTCGCCTTTTGTGAACAAGAAATCGCGGGAGCAGTTTCAGTTGGCATCCCACAAGCGACTGATGGATATATACAGTTCTACGCCCAAGACGATCGATGCGCTGATGAAGCTGGAGTTGCCCAGTGGTGTAGAGGTAGAGATAAAGGTTTGAACATAGAAAGGTTGTAAGGCCATGCAAGGATTAATAGGAAAAAAAGTCGGAATGACATCCCTTTTCGATGAGGAGGGTAACAACGTGCCGGTGACGGTCATACAGGCCGGGCCATGCGTTGTCACACAGATCAAGACGCAGGAGAAGGACGGCTATGAAGCTGTGCAGCTGGGTTTTGATGACAAGAAAGACAAGAACACGCCCAAACCCATGCGCGGGCATTTTGAGAAAGCCGGCACCACCCCCAAGCGCAAGCTGGTGGAGTTTGACGGTTTTACGGATGTCAAGCTGGGCGACACCCTCACCGTAGATATCTTCCAGGATGATAACTGGGTAGATGTGCGGGGCGTCAGCAAAGGAAAAGGTTTCCAGGGCGTGGTCAAGCGTCATGGTTTCCGGGGTGTGGGTGATGCCACCCATGGCCAGCACAACCGCGACAGGGCTCCCGGATCGCTGGGAGGTTCTTCTTATCCTTCCCGCGTCTTCAAAGGCATGAGGATGGCCGGCAGGACGGGCGGCACGCAGGTCGCCATGATCTCCCTCCGGGTGATGAAGATCATCTCCGAAGAAAATTTGTTATTGGTAAAAGGATCCGTCCCGGGTCCGAAGGGTTCATACTTAATTATTACAAAGTAATGAAACTGAAAGTATTAAATAAAGAAGGAAAAGAGACCGGCAGGACGGTGGAGCTGAAGGACAGCCTGATCCCCGCGGAGCCTAACGATCACGCCATCTACCTGGATGTGAAACTCTACCTGGCCTCACAGCGTCAGGGTACCCACAAAGCCAAGGAACGGGGTGAGGTGCGGGCTTCCACGCGCAAGATCAAGAGACAGAAGGGTACGGGTACGGCCCGTGCGGGTAGCATTGCTTCGCCTATCTTTCGCGGCGGTGGCCGCACGTTCGGTCCGCGTCCCCGTGACTATGCCTTCAAAATGAACAAGAAAGTGAAGAAGCTGGCCCGTCGTTCGGCCCTGGCCTATAAGCTGAAAGAGAACCAGCTGACGGTGATCGAGGAGCTCTCCTTCGAAGAGCCCAGAACACATCAGATGGTACAGCTCAAGGATAACCTGAACATCAGTGATAAAAAATCCCTGTTCGTTCTGCCTGAGCCGGACCACAATGTTTACCTCTCTGCCCGCAACCTGCCGCGCACGGATGTTATCACGGTAGGAGAGCTGACCACCTATCAGCTGATGAACGCTTCGGCAGTGGTCATTTCGGAGAAGGCGATAGAAGCACTGAAAGAGAATCTGGAAAATTAGTAACCAACGAAAGCCATGAATATACTGATCAAACCGATCGTGACGGAAAAGATGACGCACCAGGGAGAGACCCTGAACCGTTACGGTTTCATCGTGGACAAAAGGGCCAACAAGATCGAGATCAAGAAGGCCGTGGAAGAGCTTTACGGTGTTACCGTAGAGAACGTCAATACGATGCGTTATGGCGGGAAGAAAAGAAGCCGTTATACGCGTACCGGCATCATCGAAGGCAAGACCAAGGCTTACAAGAAAGCCATCGTGACGCTGGCTGAAGGAGAAGCTATAGATTTTTACAGCAATATATAAGAGATTATGGCAGTAAGAAAATTAAAACCGGTAACACCGGGTCAGAGGCACAGAGTGGTGGCAACGTTTGATGACATCACGGCCGTCAAGCCGGAGAAGTCGTTGCTCCGCCCCCTGAAGAAAAGCGGGGGCAGGAACAACACCGGCAAGATGACGATGCGTTACATGGGAGGTGGCCACAAGCGGAAGCTGCGGGTCATCGACTTCAAACGTAACAAGGATGGTATCCCTGCTGTGGTGAAGACGATCGAATATGATCCCAACCGCTCGGCACGCATTGCCCTGGTGGCATACAAAGACGGTGAGAAGAGATATATCATCGCCCCCAACGGTCTCAAGGTGGGACAGACGATCGAGTCGGGCCGCGGCATAGCTCCCGAGATCGGAAACACGCTGTTCCTTTCCGACATCCCGCTGGGTACGGTCATCCATAACATAGAGCTTTACCCGGGCAAGGGTGCCGCCCTGGCACGCAGTGCCGGCAGCTATGCCCAGTTGACCAGCCGCGATGGTAAATATGCCATTGTCCGTCTGCCCTCCGGTGAGACGAGGATGGTGCTGGTGACCTGCCGCGCTACGGTCGGCACGGTCTCCAACTCCGACCACGGCCTGGTACGTTCGGGCAAGGCAGGACGCTCGCGCTGGCAGGGCCGCAGGCCACGGGTGAGAGGCGTGGCCATGAACCCTGTCGATCACCCCATGGGTGGCGGCGAAGGAAGGGCCTCGGGAGGCCATCCCCGCTCACGCAACGGCATGCCCGCCAAAGGCTATAAGACACGGTCGAAAAACAAACCGTCCAATAAACTGATCGTTGAAAAAAGGAAAAAAAGAAAAAGATAGATAAACCATGAGTCGTTCATTAAAAAAAGGTCCTTTTATTGATTACAAGCTCGAGAAGAGAATCCTCGAGATGAATGAGTCGGGCAAGAAGAGCGTCATCAAGACCTGGTCCCGGCGTTCCATGATCTCCCCCGATTTCGTGGGACACACCATCGCCGTACATAACGGCAACAAGTTCATCCCGGTGTATGTCACCGAGAACATGGTAGGTCACAAGCTGGGAGAGTTTGCCCCGACGCGTACCTGGAGAGGCCATGGAGGGAAGGCCAGATAATTCTTAAAAGTAATTTGTCATGGGAAAAAGAAAGACAGAACGCGCCAATGCTATGAAAGAAGCCAGGAAGAGCCAGTACATGGCTGTCCTGCGCAACGACCCTTCCTCACCCCGTAAGATGAGGCTGGTGGCTGATATGGTCAGGGGTCTGGAAGTGAACAAGGCGTTGGAACTGCTGAAGTACAGCAATAAGGAAGCCAGCAGAAGAGTGGAAAAACTGGTCCTCTCGGCCATCGCCAACTGGCAGGAGAAGAACGAAGGGGCCCGCGTCGAGGAGAGTCATCTTTACATCAAAGAGATCTTTGTTGACCAGAGCCGGACACTCAAGCGGCTGCGTCCCGCCCCCCAGGGCCGGGCATACAGGATCAGGAAACGTTCCAACCATGTGACGGTCATCCTGGACAGCCTGATGCTTCCGCAGAACGAGACAGAAGAAGTAGAAACCGAAAATGCTAATACAAAATAAATGGGACAAAAAGTTAATCCGATATCGAACCGTCTGGGCATCATCCGTGGTTGGGACTCCAACTGGTACGGTGGGAACAACTATGCCGACAAGATCGTTGAGGACACCAAGATCCGCGACTATCTGAACGTACGTCTGGCCAAGGCCAGCGTCTCGAAGATCATCATCGAGCGTACGCTCAAGCTCATCACGGTGACCGTCAACACGGCCCGTCCGGGGATCATCATCGGCAAGGGTGGCCAGGAAGTGGATAAGCTGAAGGAAGAGCTGAAGAATATCACACAGAAAGAGGTGCAGATCAACATCTACGAGGTGAAAAGGCCTGAGCTGGATGCTACCATCGTGGCCAACAACATCGCCCGCCAGGTAGAAGGCAAGATCTCTTACCGTCGTGCCATCAAGATGACCATCGCCTCGACGATGCGTATGGGTGCCGAAGGGATCAAGGTGCTGATATCCGGCCGTCTGGGCGGCGCTGAAATGGCCCGTTCCGAGACCTATAAGGAAGGCCGTATCCCGCTGCATACCCTTCGCGCCGATATTGACTATGCCCTGGCCGAAGCCCACACGAAAGTAGGCGTCATCGGTATCAAGGTGTGGATATGCAACGGAGAGGTTTTCGGGAAGCGGGATCTCTCACCCAATGTAGGCATGAAAAAACCCGGCGGCGGACTGAGAAGGGAAAGAGGCAGAGGAGGCCGTCGTAAATAAGTATTTCAGAATATTTAAAGAGCTACGATCATGTTACAGCCGAAGAAAACCAAATACAGAAGACGCCAGAAAGGCAGAATGAAGGGGAACGCCCAACGGGGCAATCAGCTGGCCTTCGGATCTTTCGGGATCAAGACCCTCGACAGCGCCTGGATCACTGGCCGCCAGATAGAGGCAGCCCGTCAGGCCATCGTGAGGCATATGAAACGTGAAGGACAGGTGTGGATACGTATCTTCCCCGACAAGCCCATCACCAAGAAACCGGCCGAGGTGCGTATGGGTAAAGGAAAAGGATCCCCTGAAGGCTTTGTCGCTCCGGTGACCCCCGGAAGGATCCTGTTCGAGGTGGAAGGTGTTACCCTGGCCGTAGCTCAGGAAGCCCTCCGTCTGGGAGCCCAGAAACTGCCCGTGAAAACGAAGTTTGTTGTACGCAGGGACTATAACGAATAAAAGATCCCGCAGATCAAAACAGAGAGAAAATGAAAACAAAAGAGATACGTGAGCTTACCGATAAGGAACTGGTGGAAAGGATCGACAATGAGTCATCCTATCTCCGGAAGCTGGAACTGAACCATGCGATCTCTCCTCTGGACAACCCGAACAAGATCAAGGAGACCCGGAGGAATATCGCCCGCATGAAGACCGAACTGCGTCAGCGGGAGCTTGCTAAAATGAGTAAATAAAAAAGAGAATGGAAGCAACCAGAAATTTGCGTAAAGAAAGAACAGGGGTTGTTGTCAGCAACAAAATGGACAAGACCATTGTGGTAGCTGTCAAACGGAAAGTGAAACACCCCATCTACGGAAAGTTTGTGAACAAGACCAAGAAGTTCATGGTCCATGACGACAAGAACGACTGCAACATAGGCGACACTGTCAGGATCATGGAGACCCGGCCCCTGAGCCGGCACAAGAGCTGGAGATTGGTTGAAATAATTGAAAGAGTTAAATAGTCATGGTACAACAAGAGAGTCGTTTAGCTGTAGCAGATAACAGCGGAGCCAAAGAGGTGCTGGTCATCCGGGTGCTGGGAGGTACGCGCAAGAAGTATGCTTCCCTGGGAGACCTCATCATCGTGACGGTCAAGAGCGCCCTGCCCGGCAGCGATACCAAGAAAGGCATGGTCAGCAAGGCTGTCGTGGTACGCACCCGGAAAGAGGTGAGACGCAAGGACGGGTCGTACATACGTTTTGATGACAATGCGTGCGTATTGTTGAACAACCTCGGCGAGATGAGAGGCACACGTATCTTCGGTCCCGTGGCACGCGAACTGCGTGACGGGTACATGAAGATCATCTCCCTGGCTCCCGAAGTACTGTAACGGAAAAAAGAGAAGAAAATGGCAAAGAAATTACATATCAAAAAAGGCGATCTGGTGTATGTCAACGCCGGTGAGTACAAAGGCCAGACAGGGAAAGTCCTGGAGGTGCTCGTCAAGCAGCAGCGGGCCATCGTCGAAGGGGTGAACATGGTGTCGCGCCATACCAAGCCCAACAACGACTACCCGCAGGGCGGGATCATCAAGAAAGAGGCGCCCATCCACATTTCCAACCTCAACGTGGTGGACCCGTCGGATGGCAAGCCCACACGCATAGGACGCCGTCTGAATGATGAAAATAAACTGGTACGTTATTCTAAAAAATCAGGGGAGGAGATCAAGTAATGGAATACACACCCGAACTGAAGAAAAAATACAAGGAAGAGATCGTTCCTGCACTGATGAAGGAATTTGGTTATTCTTCCGTGATGCAGGTGCCGCGACTCCTGAAGATCACCATCAACCAGGGCATCGGCCAGGCTACGGCCGACAAGAAGCTCATCGAGCAGGGTGTGCAGGAGATCAGCACCATCGCCGGGCAGAAAGCTGTGGCCACCGTGGCTACCAAGGATATCTCCAACTTCAAGCTGAGGAAGAAAATGCCCATCGGCGTCAAGGTGACACTGCGACGTGAGAAAATGTATGAGTTCCTTGAGCGTCTCGTCAAGGTGGCACTGCCCCGTATCCGCGACTTCCGCGGTGTGACAAGCAAGCTCGACGGCCGCGGTAACTACACCCTGGGCATTAAGGAGCAGATCATATTCCCCGAGATCGACATTGACAAGATCAATAAGATCATGGGCCTGGAGATCACCTTCGTTACCTCGGCACGCAGTGACGAGGAAGGTTATGCCCTGCTGAGAGAATTCGGAATACCTTTTAAGGATCAAAAAAAATAGAGAGACATGGCAAAAGAATCAATGAAAGCCCGTGAAGTAAAACGGCAGAAGCTCGTTGACAAGTATGCAGAGAAGCGCGCCCGTCTCAAGGCCGAAGGAGATTATGTAGGTCTGAGCCGTCTGCCGCGCAACTCCAATCCGATCAGGCTGCACAACCGGTGCAAGCTCACCGGCCGCCCCAAAGGCTATATGCGGCAGTTCGGACTGAGCCGTATCACTTTCCGGGAGATGGCTTCCCAGGGACTGATCCCGGGGATCAGAAAAGCCAGTTGGTAAGAAAGAAAGATTTATAACAAGAAAAGATCAAGAAGCAATGATAACCGATCCTATTGCAGATTATTTGACCAGGTTGCGCAATGCGGCCAGTGCCGGGCACAAGGTTGTTGAGATACCCGCTTCGAACATGAAGAAAAGCATCACGCGGATCCTCTACGACAAGGGATACATTCTCAACTACAAGTTCCTGGAGGATGACAAACAGGGCATGATCAAGATTGCCCTGAAGTATCATCCCAAGACAAAAGTGCCGGCTTTCAAGTCGATAGAACGCGTGAGCCGTCCGGGTCTGCGTAAGTATGCCAATGCCCGTGAGTTGCCCCGCGTGTTGAACGGTCTGGGCGTGGCCATCCTGTCCACCTCGCAGGGGGTGATGACCGACAAGGAGGCCAGGAAGCTGAAAATCGGCGGGGAAATTTTGTGTTACGTATATTAAAAAGAGAGGAATCATGTCACGAATTGGAAAATTACCCATATCAATACCTGAGGGTGTCACCGTTGACTACCGTGACAATGTTGTGACGGTGAAGGGGCCTTTGGGAGAACTGAGCCAGAAGATCGATCCGGATATCAAGGTGGAGATCAAGGACGGGATCGTCCGTGTGCTTCGTCCTACCGACCAGAAGCGCCACAAGGCCATGCACGGGCTCTACCGTTCGCTGATCAACAACATGGTGGAAGGGGTCTCCAAAGGATTCGAGATCAAGCTGGAGCTGGTAGGTGTCGGTTTCCGTGCCGAGGCCAATGGTCAGATGCTCGACCTTTACCTGGGATATTCCCACAACTTTATGATCGAGCTGCCTCAGGAGATCAAGGTAGAAGCCAAAACAGAAAGAAGGAGCAACCCCATTGTGACCCTCAAAAGTTATGACAAGCAGTTGCTGGGGCATGTAGCTGCCAAGATACGGTCGCTGCGCAAGCCCGAGCCGTACAAAGGCAAAGGGATACGCTATGTGGGCGAGCAGATCAGGAGAAAAGCAGGTAAAGCTGCAAGTGTATAATCATCTATAATAAGTGAGCGATGGGATTAACGAAACTTGAGCGCAGACTAAGGATAAAAAAAAGGGTACGGAAGCATGTCTTCGGTACCGATGCCAAGCCGCGGCTGTCGGTTTTCCGCAGCAACCGTCAGATCTATGTACAGGCCATTGATGACCTGCATGGTGTGACGATCGCCAGTGCTTCCTCGAAAGAAAAAGAGGTGGCCGGCAAGCTGAAAGGCGACAAGAAAGAACAGGCCCGCCTGGTAGGCGAACTGATCGCCGGAAGGCTCAAAGAAAAAGGCATTGAGAATGCTGTCTTCGACCGTAACGGTTATCTTTACCACGGTCGTGTCAGGGAGCTGGCAGAAGCTGCCCGTAAAGGAGGTTTAAAAATTTAAGCGAACAATATTATGTCAAACGGTATAAGAAAAGTAAAGACCAGCGATCTGGAGCTGAAAGACCGGTTGGTCAGTATCCAGAGGGTGACCAAGGTGACCAAAGGGGGCCGTACCTTCAGTTTCTCCGCCATCGTGGTGGTAGGGAATGAGAGCGGCATCGCAGGCTATGGCCTGGGGAAAGCCAACGAGGTGACTACCGCCATTGCCAAAGGCGTGGAAGATGCCAAGAAAAACCTGGTGAAGGTGCCTATCCTGCACGGGACCATCCCCCATGAGCAGACTGCCAAGTATGGTGGCGCGAGGGTATTCCTCAAGCCGGCTTCCGAAGGTACGGGAGTGAAGGCCGGCGGTGCTATGCGTGCCGTGCTCGAGAGTGTCGGTGTGAAAAACGTGTTGGCCAAATCGAAAGGATCATCGAACCCCCACAACCTGGTGAAGGCTACTTTCCAGGCACTGCTGGAGATGCGGGATGCCTATATGGTGGCCGATCAGCGTGGGATCGATCTGGATAAAGTGTTCAACGGTTAGATATTAAGAAAATGGGAAAAGTAAGGATCACTCAGATAAAGAGTAAGATAGGAAGCCCTGAACGCCAGAAAAGGACGCTGCAGGCACTGGGTCTTAACAGGATCAATGCTACCGTCGAGGTGGAAGCTACCCCGCAGATCATGGGCATGATCCGGAAGGTAACCCATTTGGTGAAAGTAGAGGAAGTAAAATAAATAAAGCATAGAAGAGATGGACCTAAGTAATCTGAAGCCGGCAAAAGGATCTGTAAAAAAGAAGACACGTATAGCCCGTGGTGAAGGCTCCGGGAAAGGCGGTACTTCCACACGCGGACACAAAGGCCAGAAGTCGAGATCGGGATACTCCCGCAAGATAGGCTTCGAGGGAGGCCAGATGCCCCTGCAGCGCCGTGTGCCCAAGTTTGGTTTTAAGAACCGCAACAGGGTGGAGTACAAAGCCATCAACCTGAGCACCCTCGAGGAGCTGTCTGCCAAAAGGAACCTGGAAAAAGTGGATGTGGAGATACTCGTCGAAGCAGGGCTGGTTTCCAAAAATGCCAAAGTAAAAATACTGGGCAAAGGCAAACTTACCCGCAAGCTCGATGTGACGGCACATGCTTTCTCCGCATCGGCAAAGCAAGCCATAGAAGAACTGAAGGGAACGGTTACCACTGTATAAATAAAGCATACAAACTGTTGCGATGAAATCATTTATCGAGACCATAAAGAATATATTCAAGATCGAGGACCTGAGGAACAGGATCCTTTTCACGCTGGGTATTATCATGATCTACCGGCTGGGAAAATATATCACCCTGCCCGGTATCGATCCTTCGCAGCTGGCCAACCTGAAGGCCCAGACCTCGACGGGTATCATGAGCCTGCTGGATATGTTCTCCGGCGGAGCTTTCTCGCAGGCCTCGATCTTTGCTCTGGGTATCATGCCTTACATCTCTGCTTCCATTGTGGTGCAGTTGCTGGGCATCGCCATCCCTTATTTCCAGCGTCTGCAGAAAGAAGGGGAGAGTGGCCGGAGGAAACTGAACCAGATCACCCGTTACCTGACGGTGATCATTCTCTTCCTGCAGGCACCCAGTTATCTGGCCAACCTGCATGCCCGGCTGCCGGAGACCGCTTTTGTGATCAAAGGGACCTTCTTCACCATCTCGTCAGTGATCATCCTGACCACCGGCACCATGTTCGTCATGTGGATGGGTGAGCGGATCACCGATAAAGGGATCGGTAACGGTATCTCCCTGATCATTATGATCGGTATCATCGCACGTCTGCCTTTCTCACTGGTAGCAGAATATGGTGCCCGTCTCAACGGTGCCGGCGGGCTGATCGCCTTCCTGGTGGAACTGATCATCTTATTTATTGTCATAGTGGCGACCATCGCCCTGGTGCAGGCGACACGGAGGGTGCCGGTGCAGTATGCCAAACGGATCGTCGGCAACCGGCAGTACGGCGGCGTACGGCAGTATATCCCTTTAAAGGTGAACGCTGCCGGTGTGATGCCTATCATCTTTGCCCAGGCCATCATGATGCTGCCCCTGGTGTTCGTCAATGCCATGGCCGAGAACGCCGGATGGTTCGCCACCGCTTTCTCCAATATTTACGGTTTCTGGTACAACCTGACCGTAGGCTTTCTGATCATCGTATTTACTTATTTCTATACGGCCATCACGATCAACCCGACACAGATGGCCGAGGACCTGAAGAAAAACGGAGGGTTCATCCCCGGTGTCAAGCCCGGAAGGAAGACGGCCGAGTTCCTCGACACGATCATGTCGCGGATCACGCTGCCCGGTTCCATTTTCCTGGCCTTCATTGCCATCCTCCCGGCCATCGCCGTGAACATAGGGGTGACCAACCAGTTTGCAAGATTTTACGGAGGTACCTCCCTGCTGATCCTGGTAGGGGTGATCCTCGATACTTTACAACAGATAGAAAGCCATCTGCTTATGCGGCACTATGACGGTCTGATGAAGACAGGCCGTATCAAGGGTCGTGCAGGAGCAGCAGCTGCCATATAATGAGAGGGTTACGTTCTTTGATGATTGGACTGAAGAGTGACGAAGAGATAGAGATCCTGCGGGAAAACAACCTGCTGGTATCCCGCACGCTGGCCGAGGTAGCCAGACATATCCGGCCGGGGGTGACCACCCGCGAACTGGACAGGATCGCCGAGGAGTTCATCCTCAACAACGAGGCGGTCCCCGGGTTCAAAGGGTATGGAGGATTCCCCGCTACACTGTGCACATCGGTCAATGATCAGGTGGTGCACGGGATACCGTCGGATTATCAACTGCAGGAAGGAGATATTATCTCGGTGGATTGCGGCGTGATAAAGAATGGTTTCTACGGGGATTCGGCTTTTACCTTTGCCGTAGGAACAGTGGATGAGGGGAAAGCCACGCTGATGCGGGTGACCCGCGAAAGCCTGGCTAAAGGAGTGGAGCAGGCCGTGTCCGGTAACAGGGTGGGCGATATCGGTTATGCCGTGCAACATCATGCCGAGAGCCATGGTTTCTCCGTGGTACGGGAGCTGGTAGGTCACGGGCTGGGCAGGAAACTGCATGAACCTCCCGAAGTGCCCAACTTCGGCAAAAGGGGCAGAGGCCCCAAGCTGCGGGAAGGTATGGTCATCTGCATCGAGCCGATGATCAACATGGGAGTGAAAGAGGTGTATCAGGACAGGGATGGCTGGACCATCCATACCGCCGACAGAAAACCCTCGGCACATTTTGAATATGCCGTGGCCATACGGAAAAACAAAGCGGATGTCCTGACGACATTTGATTATATAGAAGAAGTTTTGAAACAAAAAAAGGAAAAAAATGGCTAAGCAACCGCCTATTGAACAGGATGGTACCATTATTGAGGCATTGTCGAATGCTATGTTCCGGGTGGAACTCGAGAATGGTCACATCATTACGGCGCACATCTCGGGAAAGATGAGGATGCATTACATCAAGATCCTTCCCGGCGACCGTGTCAAGGTGGAGATGTCGCCTTATGATCTGACGAAAGGGAGGATAACCTTCAGGTATAAGTAAAAAGTAATAAGTAAAAAGTAATAAGGCATAAGGCAGAAGTAGTAAGGCATAAATGTAGTGACAAGGCATGCCTTGTCTCAGGAAAAATAACGTATAGGGCAGAGAATAAAGAATATAAAGAACAGAACGATGAAAGTAAGAGCATCCATAAAGAAAAGGACCGCCGACTGCAAGATCGTCAGGCGGAAAGGACGTTTGTACGTGATCAACAAGAAGAACCCCAGGTACAAACAACGTCAGGGATAATTAACGATTAAAAGAACAGATACATGGCAAGACTTGTAGGTGTAGATTTACCCAAAAACAAGAGAGGCGAGATAGGCCTCACCTATATTTACGGGATCGGCAGGAGCACTGCCCAGAAGATCCTGGACCAGGCCGGCATTGACCGCAACATCAAGGTCAAGGACTGGAACGATGAGCAGATCACGGCTCTCCGGAAGATCCTCAACGAGCAATACAAGCTGGAAGGGGAGCTGCGTTCGGAGGTGCAGATGAACATCAAGCGTCTGATGGACATCGGCTGTTACCGTGGCATCCGTCACCGTATCGGCATGCCGGTGCGGGGACAGCGTACACGTACCAATGCCCGTACCAGAAAAGGAAGAAAGAAAACCATTGCTAACAAGAAAAAAGCAACCAAATAAGAGGTAAAGAACATGGCAAAGAAAACCAAATCGTCCAGGAAAAGGGTTGTGAAGGTTGAGCCTGTGGGGCAGGCCCATATACAGGCTACGTTCAACAATATCATCATCTCGATAACCAACAATGCCGGACAGGTGATCAGCTGGTCGTCGGCCGGTAAGAAGGGTTTCCGGGGATCCAAGAAGAACACCCCCTATGCTGCCCAGGTGGCGGCAGAGGATTGTGCACGCACCGCATACGACCTGGGGCTGCGCAAGGTGAAGGTCTTTGTGAAAGGTCCCGGCACCGGCCGCGAGTCGGCCATACGTACCATCCACAGCAACGGCATCGAGGTGACCGAGATCGTCGACGTCACACCGCTGCCCCACAACGGATGTCGTCCACCCAAAAGAAGAAGAGTATAATTTTTTAATCTGAAAGAAGAAAGAATATGGCAAGGTACAGAGGGCCCAAGTCCAAAATAGCCAGAAAACTGGGAGAACCGGTTTTCGGTCCTGACAAATATTTTGAAAAGAAAAGCTATCCTCCGGGAATGCACGGGCAGAACAAGCGGAGGAGAAAAACATCGGAATACGGTGTCCAGCTCAAGGAGAAGCAGAAGGCCAAGTATACCTATGGTCTGCTGGAGCGCCAGTTCCGTAATCTCTTCAAGAAAGCATCCGCTGCCAAAGGGGTTACCGGTGAGGTGTTGCTGCAGATGCTCGAGTCACGGCTTGACAATGTGGTATTCCGCATGGGCATCGCTCCCACACGGGATGCTGCCCGTCAGCTGGTGTCCCATCGTCATATCACCGTCAACGGCAAGGTAGTCAACATACCTTCCTACCAGCTGCGTGCCGGCGATATCATTGGCGTACGTGAGCGCTCCAAGTCACTTGAGGTGATCACAGAGTCGCTCTCGTCGGCCCGTTATGCCCAGTACTCCTGGCTGGAGTGGGACAATGCACAGATGACAGGGAAATTCATGAACGTTCCCCAGCGGGAGGAGATCCCCGAGAACATCAAGGAGAACCTGATCGTCGAACTTTACTCGAAATAATCATACATAATTCTATTATACATGGCTATCTTAGCTTTTCAAAAACCGGATAAAGTAATCATGCTGGAGGCATCGGATTACTATGGTAAATTCGAATTCAGGCCTCTGGAACCGGGTTATGGTATAACCATCGGAAATGCTTTGCGGCGTATCCTCCTCTCCTCGCTGGAGGGTTATGCCATCGTCACGGTCAAGATAGACGGCGTGGAGCATGAATTCTCCACCATCAAAGGGGTGATGGAAGATGTCACCGAGATCGTCCTCAACCTGAAACAGATCCGTTTCAAAAAACGTATCGATGATGCAGTGGAAGAGAAGGTGATCGTGACCGTCACAGGCCAGGAAGAGCTCAAGGCAGGGGATATTGCAAAATATCTCAACAACTTTGAGGTGCTCAACCCCAACCTGGTGATCTGTCACATGGAACCCGACGTCAAGCTGCGCATGGAGATCACGATCAACAAAGGCCGTGGTTATGTGCCCTCCGAAGAGAACCAGCCCGAGGATGCTCCCTTCGGTCTGATAGCACTGGATGCTATCTACACGCCCATCAAGAATGTCAAATACTCGGTGGAGAACTATCGTGTTGAGCAGAAGACCGACTACGAGAAGCTGCTCCTGGAGATCACCACCGACGGGTCCGTTCATCCCAAGGAAGCTCTGAAAGAGGCTGCCAAGATCCTGATCTATCATTTTATGCTCTTCTCCGACGAGAAGATCACGCTGGATCAGCAGGAGGAGATGGCCAATGAGGAGTTTGATGAGGAAGCCCTTCACATGCGTCAGAAGCTCAAGACCAAGCTGGTCGACCTCGACCTGTCGGTCAGGGCGCTCAACTGCCTGAAAGCGGCAGAGGTGGAAACGCTGGGTGACCTGGTGAAGTACAACAAATCAGACCTGCTGAAGTTCCGTAATTTCGGCAAAAAATCCCTGGCTGAGCTGAGCGAACTGCTCGAAGAACAGGGATTGCGGTTCGGGATGGATACGAGCAAGTATAAGCTGGACAAAGAATAGTATAAACAGGAATAAGGAAATAAGAAGATGCGACACAGGAAAGGATTCAACCATCTTGGAAGGAAAAGTGCCCATCGCGAGGCTATGCTGGCCAATATGGCCACTTCACTGATCATGCACAAGCGGATCACGACGACACTGGCCAAAGCCAAGGCACTGCGTATGTATGTGGAACCACTGATCACACGCTCCAAGGAAGATACTACACACTCCCGCAGGGTTGTGTTCTCATATCTGAAGAACAAATATGCGGTCTCCGAGCTTTTCCGGGAGATCTCACCCAAAGTGGCCGAGCGGCCGGGAGGATACACAAGGATACTGAAGCTGGGTCATCGCCCGGGCGACAATGCCGAGATGTGTATCATCGAGCTGGTCGATTACAACGAGAATATGCTGGGCACCAAAGAGGAGGCCAAGGCCAAAACAACACGCCGCAGCCGCCGGGGACGTAAGAAAAGCACTGCCGCTGCTCCCGAGGCTGCTCCCGCTGCCGGAGTGGCTACGGCTGAAGAGGAAAGCAGTGAGGAGAAAGCTGCTCCCGAAACGGCTGTGGATGAAAAAGCCGGCGCAGAGGCCGCTGCTGCTCCTGAAGAGGTGAAGAAAGAAGAGAAGCCGGAAACCAAGGCCTCTGAAGAAGAGAAAAAGGAGGAAAAAGCAGAGAAGAAAGAAGAGATAACCGCACAGGCTGCGGAAGAAACCGGGACGGAAGAGAAGAAAGAAGAGAAGCCGGAAGAGGAAGAGAAAAAAGACGAAGAAAAGAATTGATCCCGGTATCTGACAACAGTAGTAAAAAGATCCTAGAGTTTTCAGCACCGAAAAGATCCGCTGCCACCCAGGCAGACGGGTCTTTTTTCTTTTCCCCTTTTCCCATAAGAGATCCCGGCAGCAACTGTTGGTTTTATTTGAGAATATTGCCATCTTTACAAATGGTCCGGCAGACGGTGGGGGAATTCACGACAAATGTGGGGTAAGCTGATCAATTAGTATAATGAGTACGAGCTACAAAGGATTCGTAACGGGTATAATGCTGCTGTTGACCCTGTTCACAACGGGGACGATGTGCAGAGCCGCCCGGCGATATCCTGCGGTGAAGGTAAGGCGTGTCAGATATCTGACACGTGATGTGTGGGAGTTTGTACCGCTGGAAAAGGAGATCCGCTTACATCTGGACAAGAATTCCCTGCTGGAGGTAGAAATGGGGCCACTGCCGGAATGGCCGACAAGCATACAATACAAGCTGGCAGGCCATGACAGTCTGTGGCATCTCCTGGAGCCCGGCCATCCTGCTTATTTTTATGGTTTCGAGAACAAGACCTATCATCTGTATGCCCGTATTGTTGATGTGGACGGAGCATCCCCTCCGGTACAACTATTGACCATCCATGTGCGCATACCTTTTTATGCCACCTATGCCGTTTATATCTATGTCCTGCTGGCATTGTTGCTGCTGATCATCCCTTACCTCTACCTGCGTTACCGCACCCGGTCGTTGCGCCGGACCAACCAGATACTCATAGAGAAGGAACGTATTGCCCGTGAGGTGGAGAAACAGAGGGACCGCCTGAGCGTCATGCATAAGAACCTTACCGACAGCATCCGTTATGCCCGCAAGATCCAGCAGGCCCTGCTGCCTTCCGATTATTATTTCCACAGCCAGCTGCCGGAAGCGTTCATCCTGTATATGCCACGGGACATCGTGAGCGGAGATTTCTACTGGGTGAACAATAAAGATGACAGGATCTTTTTTGCTGTGGCCGACTGTACAGGTCATGGCGTCCCCGGGGCGTTCATGTCGATGATCGGCTTTGAGATCCTGGATAAGATCATCAACGACCAGGGTATCGTGCATCCCGGAGAGATCCTGAACATCCTCAACTATGGTATCAGCAACACTTTCAGCCGGGGGGAGGAAGACCTCCTGCTGAAAGACGGTATGGATATCAGCTTCTGCACCCTGGATCGCAGGAAAAAGATCCTGGAGTTTGCCGGGGCTTTCCATATCCTGTACATGATCCGTGAGAACAAAATGCTCGAATACCGGGGAGACCGTGTGTCGGTGGGTCTGGGAATGGAGGAGAAAGGGGAGCAGTTCACCAATTATGAGATCCCTTTGCAGGAGGGGGACAAGATCTATCTTTTTACCGATGGTTTTCCTGATCAGTTCGGAGGACCCAAAGGAAAGAAATATATGTACCGGCGTTTCCGTCACCTGCTCCTTTCCATCCACGAGTTGCCCATGGAGAGACAGAAACAGATCCTCTATGAGAGTTTCAGGTACTGGCAGGCGGATTATGAGCAGGTGGATGATGTGCTGATCATGGGGATGGATCCTCTCTTCAGGGGATAACGGATCATTTGATCAGGTCTTCCATGATCTTTACCAGGGTCTGTATCTGGAAAGGCTTGCTCAGATATTCATCCATTCCCGAGGAGATACAGGTTTCCCGGTCGCCCAGCATGGCGTTGGCAGTGATGGCAATGATGGGGGTGTGGGAACTGGTGGTTGATTCTATCTCCCGTATTTTACGTGTGGCCGTGATGCCGTCCATGCGGGGCATCTGAATATCCATCAGGATAAAATCATATTTTGTCATGCCATAAAGATCCAGCGCCTCCTTGCCATCCTGTGCAATATCGATCTGCTTGACATATTTCTGAAGGCTCAGCTTGACGATCTTCTGGTTAATGGGGTTATCCTCGGCGTACATGACCACGGCATCCTTGAGCTCTTTGCGGGTGCCTGCCGGTATATCAGCCAGTGGCTTGGCAGCGGATTCCTGGCGGCTGCTCACGACCTGCTCAAAGGGAAGTTCAATACGGACACAGGGATATGAACTGTCAAAGGCTTCCAGGCGTAGATCGCCGCCGATCTGACGGCAAAGGCTCCTTGCCATCAGGAGGTTGATGTACTGGAAATCTTCAGGGTCGCTCAGCACCCGCACTCCCTGGTCGGACAGCCGGGCCAGATGGTTGAAACGATGCCGGTCAAAAACCTCTTTGTCACAGAAAAAAGATACAGTGAGCAGGGGTTTGTTCCGGTCGTATTCTGTGCGGATCTTTGGATTATGTTTTGTCTCCTGGCTGTTGCGATAGATGCCTTCCAGTACGTTCATGAGGACCTGCTTGAAGATGATCCTGTCCCCTCTGAGCTGTTCGCTGTCCCTGGCATCTTCAGGAAAATCAACGGTCATCTTTTCTTTGTACTGTCTGTCTGCCAGCTCTTTCATCTGATCGAATACCTCCCTGACCCGGAAAGATTCCTCGCTGACATGTTTCGCCGGCATGGAAAAAGCACCGCTTTCACTGATCGACTGAACCACCTGGATGAGATTGTTGGTGGAGACCATGATCATCTCGAACATTTCGCGGTCTTTCTCGGCGATCTCCGTTTTCTTCAGAAGATTCTCGAAGGCTACGATGTCATTCAGGGGGGTCCTGATCTGATGGGACAGCTGGGTCAGGAAACTATCTTTTTTGTTGCTTTCCTCAAGGATAAGATCATGCGCTTCTTTCACTTTCTGGATCGACTGGTCCAGGTAGATGTTGTAAATATTCCCCAACAGCCACAAAAAACCGTATATCAACAAAATATGTGCTTTGTAATTGGTGGTGAGTGACAGTTCCGGCATATGTGCCGTTTCCCCGAAAAAAAGGGCATAGATAAGTACAAGAAGTAGAAAGAAAGCAAAATAATTTCCTTTTTTCTGTCCCAGCAGGTACATGGCCAGCGGGGGGTAGACCAATACCCATAAGGGGATCCAGATCTCAGGGCTCAGGAAGAAAAAGAAAATGATCCCGAAAAGGATCGAACCCGTCAGATAAATGAAAGCAAAGACGTTATAATTTTTTATTTTGAGAAAAAGGAGGATGTTAATAAGGTAAACCCCTGCAACTCCCGCCAAAAAGTAAAGCGTGGAAAAATAGATCGCCTCGTTCACGATCGTAAAAATGCTCACCAGCGGGATCGACAGGACAATAAAGACCGACAGCACATTGATGACCAGGATCTTTGCCCTGTATTCATCAGCCTTTTCACCCTGGTAGTTCAGGGAGAGAATGTTTATGAACTTTGCGAACTTTTCCAAACTTTCCGGTTATCGGTTACCTGTGTGATCAAAGTGATAAAAATACATCAAATTTTACGGTAAGGTATGAAATTTGTTCGATTTTTGAAGAAAAAATGTTACTTTAAACCGTCTTAGCGCTATAGAAAATTGGAGAAATGATGCGGGTGAAAAATTTATTACGGGTCCTGATGTTATGGATGGTAGCGGGGTTTCTCCCTGCCAGCGCCCAAACTGATACGGTGAAGACTGAGAAACTGAACCGTGACTTCCGTTTCAAGGACGGGATCTTTCTTTCTTTTGACCAGGTGAAAGAGAACGATCCTATTCCCAAAGCCTATATTGTTACTATCGTGCCCCTGAACGACCAGGCTTTTTATGACAAGGTGCTCTCGCACCAGATCGTAACCTATTACGATGATAAGGGATACCGTCACCAGGTGAAAAAGGAAAATATCTGGGGATACTCCCGCAATGGCATCCTGTACGTTCAGGTGGACGGTAACTTCAACCGCATTACCATCGTGGGGGGGATCTGTCATTTTGTGGGGGCACGCACCGTGGTGGATACGCGTTATTATGATCCTTACAACCGGTATTATTATCCGGCTTATTCCTATTACTATCCGCCCACGTATCAGACCACCTCTACCGAGCGTACCGAGATGCGGCAGTTCATTCTCGATTTTGAGACGGGGAAGATCATGGAATATAACGTTCACAGCGTGGAGGTGGCACTGATGCGTGATCCGGAGCTGTATGATGAGTATGCCCGCCTGGGCCCCTCCAAAAAGAAACAGATGCGGTTTATGTATATCCGTAAATTCAACGAACGTAACCCGGTGTATCTGCCCGTGAGGAATGGCGAATGACGAAGGATGACCGACGAACTGTGAACTGTGAACTGTGAACTCTGAACCATAACCTGAATACCATGAAACGATCACTTTTCTTTCTGCTGCTGACGGCCCTGGCGCCGGCTCTGTTCGGCCAGGGACCTTTTCCCACGGATGAACAGATGAAGGCCTTTAAAACTTCCAAAACCCTGGTGGTGCTGGAGGACGATCTCTTCTCTATTTACAATGCCGCCATCAAGGATGCTGTAAAAAAGACATGGACGATCACGCCTTATGAGTTCGTCAGCTATGAAGAATTCCGCAAGCACAAGAAAGATCCTGCCTATTCCTTTCTGATGCTGACATCGACGGCTTTCGAGAAAGACCGGGCGGGGGTCAATTATGATTTTCTGAACCTCCTGCTGGGCGATCCGGTGAACAACCTTTCGAAACTACCGGAGTTCTGTTCCTTCCCCCTGGCCTATTCCGGCTCTGAAGATGACACTTATGTTGCAAAGCTCCCCGTGATCCTTCTTTTTATCCAGAAACATGTCGGTAATATTCTGGAACACCCTGGCAATATCTCGATGAAGTATCGTTATCTGAAGTATTACAATGTCAACATGCAGTTGCTTGCGGACAAAGAGCTCTGGCTGGCCAAAAAAGACCTCTCCCCCGAAGTGGATACACCCGAAAAGATCAAGGCGATCTATCCCCATGCTTTCCGGGTGGTGACGGAGGATGAGATCGATAAGGCGCTGGCCGGATCGCCGGATGAGAAGATGGCATTTCTTTTTAAAGTGGGGCCTTCCGGCACCTCCGACGAAGGCCGTGTTTACAAGATGATCCTGGGCCCTGACGGCACGCTTTACTATTTCAGTTACCACCTGCTCTCCAAAAAGAAACCCGACGGTCTGCTGTCCTCTGATCTGAAGCGGCTGGCCAAGTTCTGATCCTTTTCACGGAGAGCGGTTTTTTTTGAAGATTTTGGGATTATCTTTGTGCCCTGAGGAAAAAAGATCATTATGGCAACACAGAAACCGACCATTCCCAAGGGCACGCGTGATTTCTCCCCGCGGGAGATGATGCGCCGCAACCATATTTTCCGGACCATTGAGCAGGTTTTCCGGCAATACGGCTATCAACCACTGGAGACACCGGCCATGGAGAACCTCACCACCCTGCTGGGCAAGTATGGCGAGGAGGGCGACCGACTGCTCTTCCGCATCCTTAACTCGGGGGATTTCCTCCGGGGCGTGGACCGGGAGCAGCTGACCACCATGGATGCCCGTGAGCTGGCGCTGAAGATCTCCGAAAAAGGGCTCCGTTATGACCTGACGGTGCCTTTTGCACGCTTTGTGGTGCAACACCGCAACGAGATCACCTTCCCTTTCAAAAGATATCAGATCCAGCCGGTGTGGCGTGCCGACAGGCCGCAGAAAGGCCGTTACCGCGAGTTCTACCAATGCGACGTGGATGTCATCGGCAGTACATCCCTGCTCAATGAGGCTGAGCTGGTGATGATCATAGATGAGGTCTTCTCGCTCCTCGGGGTGCCGGTGGAGATCCATCTAAACAACCGGAAGATCCTGGCAGGGATCGCCGAAGCTATGAGCGTGCCGGAGAAGATGAAGGAGGTGACCATTGCCATCGACAAACTGGCGAAGATCGGGCTCGACGGGGTCCTGGAGGAGATGCGGCAGCGGGAGATACCGGAAGAGGCCCTGGAGAGGCTGAAACCGGTGCTGCTCTTTGAGGGGAGTGACGGGGAGAAGATGGATTTCCTCAGGGGGATACTGGCCTCGTCGGAAACAGGACTGGAAGGTCTTCAGGAGGCAGAAGAGCTCTTCGCATACCTGCAGGAAGCCGGTATCCGGGAAAAGTATCTGTTTGACCTGACGCTGGCGCGCGGTCTCGACTATTATACCGGTACCATCTTCGAAGTGACGGCTGCAGAGTGGGAGATCGGCAGCATCTGCGGGGGAGGACGCTATGACGACCTTACCGGCATCTTCGGCATGCCGGGCGTCTCCGGTGTGGGGGTTTCTTTCGGCGCCGACCGCATCTACGATGTGATGCTCAACACCGGAAAGTTCTCTGAGGAGAGTGAACGGAACACGGAAGTGCTGTTCCTCAATTTCGGAGCGGAGGAGGTGAGCGGCGTGCTGCCGCTGGTACGTGAGCTGAGGCGTGCAGGCGTGGCTACGGAGCTGTATCCCGATGCGGCAAAGATCAAAAAGCAGATGAGCTATGCCAACCAAAACAGGATCCCGCTGGTGGTGCTGGTGGGGAAGAATGAGCTACAGGGACAGACCGCCACAGTGAAAGATATGACCACGGGGGATCAGGAAAAGATCCCGTTCGCAGAATTGGCCGGAAAGATCCGGGATGTTCTGAAGAAATAAAAAAAACTCCGGCAATGGCCGGAGTTTTTTGTGATATTGTGCTGTACTGCTATTTCCCTTCTTCAAAAGCTTTTTTCCCCTGGGCGAGGAAATCCAGGAACTTCCGGATGTCGAGGGTATGTCCCAGAGGATCGGAGATCATCTTCTCATTTTCATCGAGGATGACGTAATATGGTTGTGTGTTGGTCTTGAACCGAGCGATCTGCAGGTCGGCGTTCACCTGCCCCATCTTCTTTTTCACTTTACCGTCCACGGGGGAGGTGACCCAGTCACTTTCGGGCAGTTTGGTACGGTCGTCCACATACAGCTTGGCGATGACGAAGTCGTTGCGCAGGGTCCTGATCACTTCAGGATCAGTGAATACATTGGTTTCCATCTCCTTGCAGTTACTGCAGGCATGTCCGACAAAATCCAGCAGGAGCGGTTTGTGCTGTTTGCGGGCACAGGCCAGCGCCTGTTTGTATTCAAAATAAACCGGGATGCCGGGAGGCGATTCCAGCTTATCGGCATATTTGGGTGTGTCACACAATCCTGCCGGGACCGTGTTCTCTGTGGTTGCCTGCACTGCAGCCGGGGCGGCGGAGAGGGTGAAAGACTGGGAGCTCATCGGCGGCAGGAGGCCTGAAATGGACTTCAGCGGGGCTCCGAAGAGGCCGGGGATGAGATATACCACGAAAGAGAATATGACGATCACCGTCACCAGCCGCGGGAACCCGACATAAGGCAGGTCACTGTCTTTCTTGAACTTGATCTTGCCCAGCAGGTAAAAGCCCATGATCGAGAAGATCACGATCCAGATGGACAGGTAGAGCTCACGGCTCATAAGATGAAGTGAATAGGTCTGGTCGATATTCGAGAGGTACTTCAGCGAGAGTGCCAGCACGAGCAGGCCCAGCACCACCTCCACCGAGTTGAGCCATCCGCCCGATTTGGGCAGTCCTTTGAGCCAGGAGGGGAAGATGGCCAGCAGCGTGAAGGGCAGGCCGAAGCCCACGCCGAAGCCCAGCATGCCTATGGTGGGCTTGATCACCTCGCCGGTGGAGGCTTCCACCAGCAGGGCCCCCACCAGGGGGCCTGTACAACTGAAAGAGACCAGCACCGTAGTGAGACCCATGAAGAACGCTGCCAGCATGCCTCCTTTGTCCACCTGCTGGTCAGCCTTGGTGATGAGGCTGTTGGGCAGCACCATCTCGAACATGCCGAGGAAGGCGGCGGCGAAGATCAGGAAGAGGACGAAAAAGATCAGATTGGGGATCCAGTGGGTGCTCAGCACCGTCCCCAGGTTGGCACCGGCGCTCGTGAGCGAGACAATGAGCCCCACGGAGGTGTAGATCAGCATGATCGAGATGCCGAAGATCAGGGCCTGCAGGATGGCCCGGCCCCGGTTGCCGCTGTTGCGGGAGAAAAAGGCGATGGTCATCGGGATCATGGGGAAGACACAGGGAGTGAGGGTGCCTGCCAAACCTGCCAGCAACGACAGCAGGAAGAAGACCAGCATCGACTTCTGACTTTTCTTTTCTGCCGGAGCCGCCGTGGACGCAGTGCCGGTCTCCTGTGCGGCGGGAGCTATAGCTGTGGGCTGTACGTGCAGGTTCAACTGGCCCTGCGGACCAGCCTCTTCTGTGCCGGTGCCGGTTTTCTTTTGTTCCGTGGGTGGGGCTTCGGTTTTTTTTGCAGGGGTGGCCTGGCTGCCGCTGAGATCAAAAGAGAAATCCACCTCCTGCGGCGGGATGCAACGCGAGTCATCACAAGACATGAACTCCAGGGTGCCGGTCACCTTTACAGGACCTTCTTTCAGCAATTTGATCTTTTGTTTGAAGATGGCCTGGTTGCTGAAAACCTTCAGTTTCATGTTGAAGCTCTTGTCAAACAGGGTATCCCCTTCGGAGACCTCCTCCACCTTCCCGTCCAGTGCGTAAGCATCCGATGGATCGAAACTGAAAGAGGTGGGGATGGGACCGCCGTCCGGGATATTCTGTGAATAAAGATGGAACTTGTCTTCGATATCAGCGGTGAAGGTCAGGACCGCCTCCTTTTTGGATATCATGTCGGCCTTGAAACTCCAGTGTACGGGATTGACCATCTGGGCCTGGGATATTCCGAACCAGAAAAACGCACTGATCAGCAGCATCACCTTTCTCATATCTTCATCCTTTTGCGGTTAGGAAATTGTATTTTTATAAATAGTCCGTAAAAATACAAAAACCTGACATTCCCGCAAGATAGATGTCAAATGGTAATGGAATTAAGGATTAAAAAAGAAGTTAATACCGATGAAGTGATGATGGGATGAAGCGAATAACCCGATACTCGCAACTCGATACTACAAACTTATTCAGTCAATGATCTCGTCGCCGTAGGGATCGAAGAAACGGTACTCGAGGAAGGCGAGCGAGGTGAGAGGCTGCACGGTGAGCTTGCATTTGTATTTCTTGCTCCACTGACGGCGCAGTGAGTTGAGGAGCCCCTTGTTGATGTATGCCTCGACGAAAGGATGTACACGCAGGGTGACCGCGGGGAAGTGGTGCTTTTCCTGGATCTCTTTGAGGCGGCTCTCGATGTTCTCCGTGAGCTGGATGCTGGGACCGATCTTACCGGTGCCCTGACATACGGGGCATACCTCTTCGGTTTTGATGTCCAGTACGGGCCGCACCCGCTGACGGGTGATCTGCATCAGTCCGAACTTGCTCAGGGGAAGGATATTGTGTTTTGTGCGGTCCTCCGCCATCGCCTCTTTCATCTTTTCATACACCATCTGCCGGTGTTCGGCGGCGGTCATATCGATGAAGTCGACGACGATGATCCCTCCCATGTCGCGCAGGCGCAGTTGCCGGGCCACGGCTTCGGCGGCGGCCAGGTTCACCTCGAGGGCATTGGTCTCCTGGGTGTCTCCCGCTTTGGAGCGGTTGCCACTGTTCACGTCGATGACGTGCAGAGCCTCGGTATGCTCAATGATCAGATAAGCGCCGTTCTTGAAAGATACGGTACGGCCAAAGAGACTCTTGATCTGTTTGTTGATCCCGAAATGCTCAAAAATGGGCAGGCGTCCTTTGTAGAGCCTGACGATCTTCTCTTTTTCGGGGGCGATGGTGCGTATATATTCCTGCATCTCCTGATGGAGCTGCGGGTCGTTGACCCAGATGGCATTGAAGGAGACCCCCAGCAGATCGCGCAGGATCACCGAGACACGGTCCAGCTCGCGGATCATCAGTTTGGGCGGCGAGGCCCCTCTCATTCGCTGGAAGGCGGTCTCCCATTTCCGGATCAATCCCCGTAACTCAGCATCCAGCTCTGCCACCCTTTTTCCCTGGGCGGCGGTGCGTATGATCACCCCGTAGTTCTGGGGCTTGATGCTCTGAAGGAGTTGTTTCAGCCGGTTCTTCTCTTCGGCGGATTCGATCTTGGAGGATACCGATACCTTGTCATGGAAAGGTAGCAGCACCATGTTGCGACCCGCCAGGGATACCTCGGATGTGAGACGGGGGCCTTTGGTGGAGATAGGCTCCTTGACGATCTGTACCACCACAGGGTCGCCGGGCTTCACCACATCGGCCATTTTGCCGTCCTTTTTAATGTCGGGAAGTTTTTTGAAACGATGTACCGCCGGCATACGGCCTTTGCGGTTGACCGCGAGCGACAGGTACTCTTTCATGGTATTGAACTGGGGCCCCAGGTCAAGGTAGTGCAGGAAAGCATCTTTCTTGAAGCCGATGTCCACAAAGGCAGCATTCAGCCCGGGCATGATCTTTTTGATCTTGCCCAGATAGATGTCTCCTACAGAAAATTGAATATCACTTTTTTCCCTGGAAAGCTCTAGAAGCGCTTTATCCCGGAGTAAGGCAATATCAATCTCAGAGGCCGTTGCATCAATGACCAACTCGTAACTCACACGCAAAACCCTTTTGGTGATGCCCCCTGATCAGGAAAAACGAAAAATCATAATAACCCGGGGGCACTCCTCCGGGTTATTATGAATATACCATTGTTATACAGGCAGAAGGGGGATCTATCCTCCTGTTATTTCTTCTTCTTATGGCGATTCTTCCTCAGGCGCTTTTTGCGCTTGTGAGTTGCCATCTTATGCCTTTTTCTCTTCTTTCCGCTTGGCATTTCAATATCTTTTATGACTTATTTTACGTTCCCTTTTACCTTGTTGATAAAAGTTTTGGCCGGTTTGAAAGCCGGGATGAAATGCTCCGGAATAATGATCGTGGTGTTCTTGGAAATGTTCCGGGCGGTCTTCTGGGCTCTTTTCTTAACGATAAAGCTGCCAAAACCCCTCAGATAAACATTGTTATTACTTGCAAGAGAGTCTTTTACAGCTTCCATGAAAGCTTCAACAGTTTTCTGTACCGTTACTTTCTCAATCCCTGTGTTCTTGGAGATCTCGTTTACAATGTCTGCTTTAGTCATTTTAAAAATCTTTAGTTATCAATAAATTAGCTTAAATTTTTCACTTTGGGTGTGCAAATATAAAAAGATTTATTTTTATATCCGTTATACTGCATAAAATTATTTGATTATTCCTGTTATAAAATATTGTTTATTTCTTTGAGAATGAATTGATGAAGCATAAAGCGACGGATACAGATCCTGAAATATCATCCGCTCTTCTGGCCTGGTATGGCCGGTCGCGGCGGGACCTCCCCTGGCGCGGAACGAATGATCCGTACCGTGTATGGGTCTCTGAGATCATTTTGCAGCAGACACGTGTGGTGCAGGGCACGGCCTATTACCATCGTTTCCTGGAACGTTTCCCTACTGTAGAGGCGTTGGCGGCAGCATCTGTGGATGAGGTAATGAAGGTATGGGAAGGGCTGGGCTACTATTCCCGGGCACGGAACATGCATGCTGCTGCCCGGACCGTTGTGCATGATCTGGGAGGACATTTCCCGGAAGATGCAGCCGGCCTCCGGCGCCTGAAAGGGATCGGCCCCTATACGGCTGCTGCCATTGCCTCCATCGCTTACGGTGAGGCGGTGCCGGTGCTTGACGGCAATGTCTTCAGGGTCATCGCACGGCTTTTTGCCATCCGTCTGCCCCGGGGGAGTGCCGGCGACAGGGAGGTGACACGCCTCACACGGCAGCTTATCCCTGCAGATGCGCCGGGCGATTTCAACCAGGCACTGATGGAACTGGGGGCGCTCGTATGTACTCCAGGTGATCCTTTGTGTGATGATTGTCCCGTACGGGGCTACTGTCTGGCATACAAAGAAGGATGGACACGGCAGCTTCCCATAGCCTCCGCCCCGCCGAAAGTGGAGAAAAGGTATTTTCATTACCTGGTGGTCACCTGTGACAAAGAGATCCTGGTCACCCGGCGCGACCGCAGGGATATATGGCAGTTGCTCTGGGAGTTCCCTGCCCTGGAAATGCAAAAGGAGATCTCCCCGGAAAAGGTGTTACGGCTCTTTGAAAAAGAGATACCTGGCATCACGGGAGAGGAAGCGCCGGTGATCTCGCCGGTCATCCGTCATCAGCTCACTCACCGCACCATCCTGGCCCGTTTCTACCATGTGCATCTGAGGGAATGGCCCGAAGCATTGAAAAAAGAGTGGGCGAAGATCCCGCTGGATAAAATGGACGGGCTGGCTTTTTCCCGCCTTATTACAGCATACATGGAGTCCCATCCGCAAAGGTTCGGGTCATAAAAACTATCTTCTGTCATATTCATTTTTTTATTATTTTTACTTTTTTAATAAAGGAAAAACAAGGAACAGAAACTATGGTGAACAAAGTGATACTGATAGGGAATGTAGGGAAGGACCCGGAGGTGAGGTATATTGACAACGATGTGGCGGTAGCTCATTTCCCGCTGGCTACGAGCGAGACGTACCGTTCGAAAGAAGGCGAGCGGGTGACCCAGACCGAATGGCATAACATCGTCCTCTGGAGAGGCCTGGCCAAAGTGGCGGAGAATTATGTGAAAAAAGGACATCTGCTTTATATAGAGGGGAAGATCAGATCCCGTTCTTATGATGACCGGGATGGCAACAAAAGATATATTACGGAGATCGTTGCCGACAATATGCAGATGCTGACCAGAAAAGGGGATTCCTCACAGCCGCCGGCGGCTGCAGCCTCAGGATCTCCTGCAGATCCCTCAGAGAAACTGCCTGAGGAGAACAACGGATCTGCCGCACAGGGTGAAGATGATCTCCCCTTTTAATGTATGATATCCTGTCATAAATTTTCCGGTTTTGGAAGCAGAAGACCCTCATCTTGCGATAATCATCGGTGCTGTACAGGTCTCGGTCGCCAGGTTTGACCTGGTCGACGGGGTACTGCTCATCGTGCTGGTCCTGTTGCTATTCTCCTCGGCGCTCCTGTCGGGATCGGAGGTGGCTTATTTTTCCCTTTCACCTTCTGATATAAGCGGACTGAAACGCTCGAAGCACAAGAATGACAAGCTGTTGTTGCGCCTGTATCACAACCCCGAGTTGCTGCTGGGGACGATCCTGGTGGGCAATAACTTTGTCAACATAGCCATTGTGATCCTTTCCACTTTTCTGACCAACCGGATAGTGGATTTTTCCAGGGCCCGCACCCTGGGCATCCTGGTACAGGTGGTGGGGATCACCTTTCTCCTGCTGCTCTTCGGGGAGATCATGCCCAAGATCTATGCCACACAACGGCGTATCCCCTGGGCACGCCTGATGGCTTATCCCCTGCAGGTAACCTCTGTGGTGTTCTATCCCCTCGTCATTATGCTGGTGAAATCCACTTCCATCATCAAAAAAAGACTGGCCAAAAAAACTCAGAACATTTCCATCGACGAGCTCTCGGATGCCCTGGAGCTCTCCACCGAAGGAGCGATCGAAGATGAGCGGATTCTGAAAGGCATTACCAAGTTCGGCAACCTCGATGTGCAGGAGGTCATGACCCCCCGGGTGGATGTCTTTGCCGTGGACATACGCATTTCTTTCCGGAAACTGGTGGATGAGATCATCCGGGAAGGCTACTCCCGTGTGCCCGTTTACAACAAGACTTTCGACCATGTGAAGGGGATCCTTTACATCAAGGACATCCTGCCCCATCTGCATAAAAAGGACTCCTTCAAATGGCAGACCCTCATCAGGCCTCCCTATTTTGTGCCGGAGAGCAAGAAGATCAACGATCTGCTGGAGGAGTTCCAGCTCAACAAGATCCATATTGCCATCGTGGTGGATGAGTATGGCGGTACCAGCGGTATCGTGACCCTCGAGGATATTATCGAGGAGATCGTCGGCGAGATCTCCGACGAACATGACGAAGAGGAGGAACTGTACAGAAAGACAGGGGAGAACCGGTATCTCTTCGAAGGGAAGATCCTCCTGAATGATTTTTATAAGGTGTTCGGGATGGAGGATGATTATTTTGATGAGGTCCGTGGCGAGGCGGAAACCCTGGCGGGGCTGATCCTGGAGTTGCGCGGTAAGATCCCGGACACTGGAGAAACATTGCGGTACCGGAACTTTACCTTTCGTATAAAGGATGCTGACAAGAGGCGTATACGGCAGATCGAGGTGATCCGGATACCGGAAAAGAATGATCAGAAAAATGGGAAAGGCAAGCAGGTATGAACACCACCCGGGTCAATAGACTGATACTTCCTCTCCTGATCCTGGGCTTAACCGCGGGAGCCTGCAAGAGAAGTTATACACCAAAGCCCCACGGTTATTTCCGGATCTCTTTTCCGGAGAAGAAATATGTCAGGTACAACGGGCCCTGTCCCTATACTTTTGAATATCCCGTTTATGCCCGGGTGGAGAAAGACAGGGAACCGGATGCGCCTCCCTGCTGGCTGAACATCTCTTTCCCTGCTTACCACGGGAAGCTCCATCTCACTTACAAAACGGTCCACGGGGATCTGGGGCAGATGCTGGAGGATACTTACTCCCTGGCCTATAAGCATACGGTAAAGGCAGATGCTATCCATGAAAGGGCTTACAACGATACGGTGCGGAAAGTATACGGCATACTTTATGATATCAGGGGTAATGCTGCTTCCAATGTGCAGTTCTACCTTACCGACAGTGTCCGTCATTTTATGCGGGGGGCCCTCTATTTTGATCTTGTGCCGGATAAGGACTCACTTGCCCCCGTGGTGAATTTTATCAGGCAGGATATCATCCATATGATCGAAACCTTTTCCTGGAAATAGTTTTTTTCTTATTTTTCACAATTATTTAAGCATGTTGCATGGCGTTGAAATTTATACAGAAGACGCAGGAGGATTGTCTGCTCGGGGTGTGGGAGATCGATGAGGAGTATGAGCAGTTACATGAAAAAGTGTTGCTGGATCCCGCAGAAGAGCAGCGCCTGGCCTCTTTCCGCAATCCTGCCCGCAAGCTGGAGTATCTGAGTGTCAGAGTTCTGTTGCAACAGATGGCCGGCCCTTCGGCGAGGATCGTGTATGACCGTACCAACAAACCTTATTTACAGGATAACCAGTACAACATCAGCATATCCCATTCCGGAAAACTTACGTCGGTGCTGTTGAGCAGGAAGAAAAAGGTAGGGATAGACATGGAGCAGATGACGCACCGCATCTCCCGCATCGCCCGTTATTTCATCCATCCTGACGAAAAGATCACGGAAGATGAATCGAAAAAAAGATATCATCTCTATATCCACTGGTGTGCCAAGGAAGCCCTTTACAAGATCTGTGACAAGAATGCCCTCAATTTCAGAAAACATATGGTGATCGAGCCTTTCGAGCCGGTCGTGGAGGGCACGATCCGTGGTACCGTGGATAACGGCAGGATAAAGGAGGCATTTGACCTGCATTACCGGCGGATGAAAGATTATGTGATGGTCTGGTGCTGCAAGTAAAAGGGAAGCATGGGTATTTTAAAAGATATTGAAGACAAGAGACAGCAGGGCGGGAAGATCTTTGCCCTCTTGATAGATCCGGAGAACCATACTCCCGGGAGTATCCGTGCTTTCTTCGGGGAGGCGGGAGGTGACGCGGCCGACCTGGTGCTGGTAGGGGGGAGTCTGATTTCCCGGCCTGTGGAGCCTGTACTGCATGCCCTGCAGGAGGTTGTGTCGGTGCCGGTGGTGCTCTTCCCCGGCAGTCTGTTACAGCTCTCGGGTGAGGCCGACGGTTTGCTGATGCTGACCCTTCTTTCGGGAAGGAATCCTGAATATCTTGCAGGCAACCAGGTGACGGCAGCCCTGATGATCCGTTCCCTGGGACTGGAGGTGATCCCCACCGGATATATCCTGTTGGGCAGTGGCGCCGGCACCTCGGTAGAGGTGATCAGCAATACCCATCCGCTCCCTGAAAGAAAGAAAGACATTGTTCTGGCTACAGCCCTGGCCGGCGAATACATGGGCAACCGCCTGATCTATCTTGAGAAGGGAAGCGGTGCTCCGGAGCCGCCGGACCCCGGTCTGGTCAGGTCCGTCAGGGAGATCCTCACCGTGCCCCTCATTGTGGGCGGAGGGATCACCAGCCCGGCTGCTGCAGAAAAACTGTATCGTGCCGGGGCGGACATGATCGTCGTGGGTAACGCCATAGAGAAAAAGGCGTCCCTGGTCAAAGAGATGAAAAGGGTGGCAGAAAGTTTCTGAGGGGCCCCGGAAAAGAAAAAGGGTTGCCGCGGCAACCCTTTTTTTATATTCGTTGACAGGGACTTACTTGCACTTCAGCACCTGCTCCATCTCATACTTGGCACTCTCATCATAGGGAGGATGCAGTGCTTTCCTGAAGGCGGCACAGGCTTCCGTTTTCTTGTTCATGTCCTCGTACACTTTGCCCAAAGCGAAGTAATATTTGGCTTTGGTCACCTCATTGCCCTGATCCAGGGAAAGAGCTTTCTGGAGATAGTTGAGGGCTTCCGTGTATTTTCCTTTTTTCCGCTGTATCTTCCCCAGCTCATAATAGACGTCGGGTGAGTTGTTGCCATACTTGATGGAAGCATTCAGATATTTTTCGGCATCGGCCTGTTTGTTGTTCTGGATGGCCATCACAGCATGGTTGTAAGTATAGTTACGCATGAATTTCTGCGCGCTCACCAGCGTCTTCTGATCATGCACCTTCTGGGCGATATCGATGGCCTTGTTGGCAGCCTCGGTCATCTTGTCTTCCTGTTTCAGTTTGTCATATACAAGGGCTTTCCCCAGATAAGCGCTGGCCAGATTCGGCTCGGTAGCGATCCCCTTGTCAAAAATGTTCAATGCATCCTGATAGTTCTTCTGGATGAACTCCTGCTTACCCCATGCATAGTAAAGCTTGGGGATCAGACGGTGGCTTTTCTGGGCCAGGGCCTGGTTGCCATACTTCTTGCCTGCTTTCTCGGTCTGCTCAAAATATTTGATGGCTCCCTCGAAATCATGCTTTTTGTATGAATCTACGGCCAGCTTATAATATAATTTCGGGATCTGGTCTTCAGCCAGTTTTTTGGTCTGTTCTCCCTTTTCGCTCAGCTCTTCTGTATCTTCGGCCAGTGAAACGCACTTCTCGAAAGAAGCAATAGCGCTTTTCGTATCACTGTTGATCAGTTTCACGCCGTTGTTGTACGCGTCGATAATGGCTTTTTCATCCTGGGCAAGCGTTACCGCCGTTACGCCAAAGATAAGGACGGTTGACAGAACCAGTAATTTCAGTGTCTTCATAATACAAGTGATCAATTGGTTAAAAAATTAAGTTCGCAAATATATAAATATCTGAACATTTACACATTATATTTTTAAAAAGTTTTTTAGCAACAATCGTTCCAAAATGGTTTGTGGTTTGTAGTTCGTAGTTTGTGGTCTACCCAGCACCTAGTACCCAGCACCCCGCCTTCGTCCCGACAGGTCGGGACTTCGTCGGGCAAAGCTTGCACCTTATTACTTATTCTTCGTGTTCAGCAGCTCATCGATAAGAAGGCCGTCGGAGCCGTTGGGGGCGGGTATTTTCAGAAAATAGGAGATGGTGGAAGCCACGGCTGTCATGTCGATACGGTGGAAGCTGGTCTTCCGGGGGATCTTCCACCCGTACCAGATCAACGGCACATGGGAGTCGTTCCAGAACCCTGATCCCGTGATGTTGGTCCCTCCGTCTTTCTCCTGCCATCCTGGGTTGAGCACGACGAACACATCGCCGGAGCGTTTCGGGAAGAAGCCGTTCTGTATTTTCATAAAGACAGGGCTGCTGTTGCCGGCTTCCTGGAGGGCATGAGCGGTCATCACATGGCTGATGCCGGAGAACTGCAACATGAAATCGGCTACCCTGTCCTGCATGGAATAGAGGTTGATGTTGGCGTCCTCGATCATCACATGGTCGAGGTAGATCTGGTGGTTGTGGAAGCCTTTCACCCAGTTGGCCTCACCATAGATGACATTGAGATAGCTGCGCAGGAGGGTCATGGCCTGATGAGGATTGAAATAACCGGTGGGCATCTTCAGGGAGGTCATCTGTTTTACATCGTTGGAGATGCCGTGGGAGCCGGTAAGCACCACCAGCATGTTCTCACGGCCCACCTCCCGTTCCAGGAAAGAGAGCAGGTGGGCGATGTCACGGTCGAGGCGCAGGAGGGCATCTTCCATCTCCTGTGAGTGGGCACCGAAAGTCTGGAGGATCTTCCGGTTGGCCGAGAAGGTGATGCCCAGAAAATCACAGGTGTCATCCTTGCCCAGTTGCTCATTGACGATGAGGTTGGTCACAAAATCTTCCGTGAAGGTGTTGCCGAAAGGGGTCTCTGCGAGAAGACCCAGGTTTTCCCGGCGGCGTCCCAGGGAAGAGAGTTTTTTCAGGTCATAAGGGAAGACAGTACGGCCCCGGAATCCTTCCGCCTTGTCGGCACTGTCAGGCAGACTGGCCGTATAATCTTCTGCAGGCAGCAGGGGCTCCCATGTTTTTTCGAGGTAGGTGCGCGGCAGCTCTTTGGCATTGAACGCCTGCACCCAGCCGGGCAGGGAATCCATGTAAAAAGTGCTGCTCATCCAGGTGCCGCTTTCGTTATCAAACCAGTAAGCAGCATTGGCCAGGTGACCGCCGGAGAGCACGGCCGCATCGGCATCCAGGGCTACGGAGAAAGACTTGCCATGCAGGCGGCTACCCAGTCTGATCTCATCACCCAGGGTGGAGGTGAGCAGATGACGCGGGGAGTGCTGACCATTGTCAAAGCTACCGCCGACGGCTTTGACATCGGCGTCGGCGGTGCAGTAAGCACGCGTGTCATGCAACGGCTCATACCAGTTGCTCCCCACGATACCATGAATGTTGGGATTGGTGCCGGTCATCAGCGTAGTGATACCGGTGACCCCTTCGGCAAAGAAATAATCATACCTCGCATTGTTGAAATAGGACCCTTC
>WFRO01000151.1 GCA_015486475.1 Bacteroidales bacterium | reverse complement strand
TGGACGCCCTGGCTCGTGGAGGTGCAGTACACGGCCAACGAGGTGGCCAATGCCCGTATGTACCTGAAGAGGATTTTTGACGCCCTGAAACCTTATATCCCTGCAGGCGACAGCTCGCTGCGGGTGGACACGCACAGCGGCCGGGTGGAGGCGACGAAGCGTTATATTTCCCCGGAAGGGAAAGACGGTTACCTGCCGCTGCCGCTCTTCGTGCGGGCAGCCTCCTGGAAGACTGTGGTGCGCCGGATGAACGCTCATCTCTGGCGTCTGGATGTTTCCTGCGGCCGACCGGCCGACGGCGCCGTGGAGATCGCCTTCCCGACAGCATCACAGGGCCTTTGGTACTCGGCCGGCTGTGGCGAGGAGACCATGGTGGAGGTGCCAACTGATCTGAAGCACGACCCTGCTATGGCCCTCTCCAACGGTTTCCTGTACCTGGGCAACGGTTTCTCGCTCATCAAGGACTGCAGCGTCGAGCACCTGGCGGTCACCTGGCGGCAGAAAGAGCAGCGGGCGGTCTTCCGCGAAGAGCTCAACGATCACAATCCCGGCATGAAGATGCGTTTTTATATCTTTGAGGGGGATAAGGCCGAAGCCCTTCATCTGGCCAACAGGCTCAACACCTGGCCGGTGTTCGATGTGTGGCAGGAGGCGGGTAAAGTGAAAATGGAAAAAGTGTTTCCGTAAAAGAAAAAGATCATGGATAAAAATATCAAAAGGATCCTCCTGCTCACCGGCTTTTTCCTGCTGGCGGTGATCATCATTCCCCTGGCGGCACATTATCGTATCACGATCATCGATGCCCTGACGCAGGCGCCTGTCGCCGGCTATGGCATCAGGGTGCCGCTGGTGCGCATCCTCTTCGAGCCGGTGCTGGGGCTGCTCCTGTTCTTCAACCGCTCCCTGTATGCGCTCAGCGAGGTACCTTATGCCCTGGCGTGGCTGCTGGCCTTTTACCTGCTGTGGTTTATCTGGCGCGGGGCATACATCCGTGACCAACGGCTGCGGCGCCGCTGGTACGGCGCACGAGTGGCCGACATCCCGCTGGTAGGCGGACTGCTGCTCACCGTTTTTGTGGTGATGATCTTCCTGCGCCTGCCCTCCAACACGATCGTCAACCATACCCGAGATGAGGTGCTGGTGACCACCCACTGCCACACCCAGTGGAGCCACGACGGTCTCATCCCACAAAAATCCTTGTGGCGCTGGCACCGCCGCAACGGCTTCGACGCTTTCTTCATCACCGACCACAACAACCACGACAAGACCCTGGAGTTCGTGGCGGCCCAGCGCCACGGCGACTTTCCCGCCCGTCCGCTGGTCATGGCCGGCGAGGAGTTCTCCGGCAGCAACCACCTGAGCCTGCTGGGCCTGCAACGTGATTTCTCCACCAAAGGCTTCTCCGACTCGATGGCCGTGGCGGCCACGCGCGCCGACAGCGGTGCCGTCATCGTCAATCACTGGTTTGACGGTGAGCACAAAACCCTGGAATATTACCGCGACCTGGGTGTGGATGGCTTCGAGATCGAGAACACGGCCGAAGACAGGTATTACCCCAGGGATATCTACTGGAAGATCCGTAACTTCTGCGAGAAGAACCATCTGATCATGAACGGGGGGCTGGATTTCCATGGTTACGGCAATGTCTGTTCCCTGTGGAATGCCTTCACCCTTCCCGGCTGGCATGATCTGTCACAGGAGGCACAGGAAAAGGCCATCGTGGGTGTGTTGCGGGCCCGTGACCAGTCACGCCTGAAGGTGCTGCTCTACCATGACCGGCCCTGGTATGACAAGAAAAACCTGTGGATACGCCCTCCCGTGACGCTCTGGGACTATTTTCGTACTCTGAACATCTGGCAGGTGATCTCCTGGATCTTCTGGACGCTGGTTTTCGTCTGGGGGCTGGTGCGCTTGCATATCCGCAGGGAGGAACGGAAACATGCGCT
Source organism: Bacteroidales bacterium (assembly GCA_015486475.1). Taxonomy (GTDB): domain Bacteria; phylum Bacteroidota; class Bacteroidia; order Bacteroidales; family VadinHA17; genus DRPN01. The sequence continues at coordinate 645 of WFRO01000151.1, read as the reverse complement.
GGCCGGGAAACTTATCGCCGGTTTCGCACTGGCGGGATCGCTTTTCCTGCTCGTTATGGCACTGCGCTTTCAACTGCTCATCCCCAAAACGGCAGGATATAACACGATCTACCCGGAATATGCCCGGCTCTTTTTTATCCTGGGCGGGATATTCTTTGTGTATGCGGTTGTTGTGGCAGCGTTTAGGTTTAGAAGGCAAAAGTGATAAGGCAAAAGGCAGAAGGAAGCTCGATGCTTCCCGTCCGAACGGATGACTCCGTTCATCCGGGCGGGGAAGCTCGATGTCGTAGCGAAGCGGAGATCCCGGCCTGCCGGGGCTCGAAGGGAGAAGAAAGTCGAAGGCAAAAGTAATAAGGCAGAAGGCAGAAGGAAGAAGGAAGAATGGAAGAATGAATATCGAACACCGAATATCGAATGTCGCCTGCCTGCCGCAGGCAGGAATTTTGATTTTTGAATGATGACTTATGATTAACTAATTAAGTACTACTTAATTTCGCGACCAACGGGAGCAAATTACGTGAGCGAAGCGAACTAATTTCAGCTGTATAGCAGCCCAATGACTACTGAATGACTACCAATAAATGAAAACTCCACACTCCACCTGCCGCAAATCTCCGATTTGCGAGCATCCCCGCCCGGATGACT
>WFRO01000150.1 GCA_015486475.1 Bacteroidales bacterium | reverse complement strand
CAAGAACGGCACCCGCCGTCACGAGTCGCCCCGCAAGATCATTGAGATCAACCGGCGTCTGCGGGAGGATGCCCTGACCATCGGCTTTGCACGCCGTTTTGCATCCTATAAGAGGGGCACCCTGCTGTTCCGCGATATTGAGCGCCTGAAGAAACTTGTGAACGATGAGGACCGGCCCGTGCAATTTCTTTTTGCGGGCAAGGCCCATCCGCAGGATACCGAAGGGAAAAAGCTGATCAGCGAGATCTACCGTATCTCCCGCATGCCGGAGTTCAAAGGGAAGATCCTTTTCCTGGAGGATTATGATATGGAGCTGGCCTCCCATCTGGTGCAGGGGGTGGATGTGTGGCTCAATACCCCCACGCGGCCCCTGGAAGCTTCCGGGACCTCCGGTGAGAAAGCGGTGATGAACGGTACCCTCCATTTCAGTGTGCTCGACGGTTGGTGGGTGGAAGGATATGTGCCCGGGGCCGGCTGGGCGCTTCCCCAGGAAAGGACCTATCAGAACCAGGACCTGCAGGATGAAATGGATGTGGAAATGATCTATTCCGTCTTTGAGAACGAGATCATTCCCCTGTATTACGATCGCAACAAAGAGGGGGTGGCGGAAGGCTGGATCAGGATGATCAAAAAGAACCTCCTGCATGTGGCACCAGCCTTCACCATGTACCGGATGATGCAGGACTATTATGACCGGTATTACCTGAAGATGTTCGAGCGGAGCAAGCTGCTGCACAAAAGCCGCTTTGAGCAGGCCCGCCTGCTGGCGCTCTGGAAATATCAGGTGTACAGCAAGATGGAGAAGATCAGGGTGCTCTCCAGTGAGTTCAGCGGCGATGGTGAATACCGTGTGGGTGAGGAATATACCGGATCCATCGTGCTCGACCTGGATGAGATCCTGCCGGAGTGGATACGGGTAGAGCTGGTGGTGACCGACAGGGATAAGAGCGGTAATACAGTGCTGGTCTTCAAACAGCCGTTCGATTTCGTCGGACAGGAAGGCTCAGAGGCCCGCTATACCATCCGGGTAGAGCCTACCAAACCCGGCTATTTCTTTTACGATGTGCGTATCGTACCTACGCATCCGCTGCTTCCGCATCCACAGGATGTCAACATGGTGATGTGGATCTGAAGCGCTTAACGGACAGGCCTGGGCCGGTATCTTTTCAGGACGATAGCGGTCCTGGCCGGCAGGTATAGCTTCACATAGAAAGGATCGGAAGAGTACCATTTCCCGAACTTCAGGGCAGGATAGGTCAGGGAGTCGTCAATACGCCCCTGTCCGCCGAAACCGGAGGCATCCGTATTGAGGACGATGCGGTAATTGCCGCTGCCGACGGGGATGCCGTAGTCGGTAAAGGAGACCACGGGGTTGAAATTGAAAACGAAAAGCAGATCCTTTCGGGAAAAAGCCAGCACCTGGTCTTTTTCGTTGGCGGTGATGAGAAAAGGGAAGAGCAACTCATAGATCTTCTCTTCGCGCAGGAGCCGGATCATGGACCGGTCAAAATCGCCCAGCTCGTGATAGTGGAGATCGCTGTTCTGTAGCAGACTCCACTGGCGGCGGGCATACTGGTATGACCAGTTGTTCCCCTCGCGCGGGAAGTCGATCCATTCGGGATGGCCGAACTCATTTCCCATAAAATTGAGGTATCCTCCCCCGGCGGTGGCGGCGGTGATCAGCCGTATCATCTTGTGCAGGGCCAGTCCCCGGTCGATGACCAGGTGGTGGTCCTGTTTGCTCATGTGGAAGTACATCTCCTTGTCCATCAGCCGGAAAGCAATGGTCTTGTCGCCTACCAGGGCCTGGTCATGTGATTCGGCATAGGAGATGGTCTTCTCGTCTTCGCGGTGGTTGCTCAGCTCGTGATAGATCTGGCTGACATTCCACTGCTCGTCGGGGTATTCCTTGATCAGTTTGATCCAGAAATCGGGCACGCCCATGGCCAGACGGTAATCAAAGCCGATCCCTCCTTCCTGTACGGGGATCCCCAGCCCCGGCATGCCGCTCATCTCTTCGGCAATGGTCAGAGCCCGGGGGTTGACCTGATGGACCAGCTCGTTGGCCAGGGTGAGATAGAGGATGGCGTCTTCGTCCTGCTCGCCGTTGTAGTAGTTCTCATAGGAGGTGAAATCCCTCCCCAGGCCGTGGTCGAGGTAGAGCATGGAGGTCACCCCGTCGAAACGGAACCCGTCGAACCGGTATTCCTCCTGCCAGTATTTCAGGTTGGAGAGGAGGAAGTGCAGTACTTCGTGTTTGCCGTAATTAAAGCAGAGGGAGTTCCAGGCAGGGTGCTCACCGCGGGGCCCTTCGTGGAAATACTGGCTGCGGGTGCCATCGAACAGGGCCAGTCCTTCCACTTCGTTGCGTACGGCATGCGAATGCACGATATCCATGATCACACGGATGCCGTACTCATGTGCTTTGTCGATGAGCGACCGCAGGTCGTCGGGGGTGCCGAAGCGTGAAGAGGCTGCAAAAAAACTGGATACATGGTAACCGAACGAGCCGTAATAGGGATGTTCCTGGATGGCCATAAGCTGGATGGTGTTGTAACCACTCTCTGCTATGTAAGGCAGCAGACGGTCCCGGAACTCAGCGTAGGTGGATACCTTTTCCTCTTCTCCGCTCATGCCGATGTGGGCTTCATAGATAAAAGGAGCTTCCTCCGCTGAAGGAAGATCTTTGATCTTCATCTCATAAGGATCAGGGGGATCCCACACCTGGGCATTGAACAGCTTCGTCTCCTCATCCTGTACCACGCGCGTAGCATACGAGGGAATGCGTTCTCCCCGCTGGCCATCCCAGTGT
>WFRO01000149.1 GCA_015486475.1 Bacteroidales bacterium | reverse complement strand
CTGGCGGATGCTTTCAAGAAAGCCCTGTCAGTACTCCCCGGCGTAGATTATGAATTCACCCAGCCCATCGAGATGCGTTTCAATGAGCTGATCACGGGCGTGCGGGCGGATGTGGCCGTGAAGATCTATGGGGAGGATCTCGGCATCCTCAGTACCAAGGCCAAAGAGATCAGCCGGCTCATACGGGATGTGCCGGGGGCCTCGGACATCACGGTCGAAAAAGTGGAAGGGCTGCCGCAGATGAGTGTAAAATATGATCGCGGCAAACTGGCCCGCTACGGCGTGAGTGTAAAAGAGCTCAACAGAATGGTATCCCTGGCCTTCGCCGGTCTGGCCACCGGCAATATCTTTGAGGGCGAGAAACGTTTCGACCTGGTGGTACGTCTGCAGGATCGTTTCCGGAAAGATATCCGCAACCTACAGCGATTGTATGTCCCTGTTTCGGGGGGAGAGATGGTACCTCTCTCCGAGCTGGCTGACATCCGCTACACCAAAGGGCCGGCCAAGATCTCCCGCGACGGCACCAAAAGGAGGATCGTGGTGGGCATCAATGTGCGGAACAGAGACCTGGAGTCTGTTGTGAAGGATGTGCAGGACAGGATCAATGCCCATATCAAGCTGCCTGCAGGCTATTACATCACCTACGGAGGGCAGTTCGAGAACCTGCGCAGTGCGAAAAAACGCCTGGCCATAGCTGTCCCCGTCTCCCTCTTGCTTATTTTCATCATGCTGCACTTCGCCTTCGGATCGATCCTGGAAGCTTCCATGATCTATACCGCCATCCCGTTGGCGTCGATAGGCGGGATCATCCTGCTGTGGTTACGGGGCATGCCTTTCAGTGTCTCGGCAGGCGTAGGTTTTATTGCTCTTTTCGGTATCGCCGTTCTGAACGGCATCGTGCTGATCGAATCCTTCAAAGAGCTGAAGAGCCAGGGGATGAAAGACATCCAGGCCATCATCATCAAAGGGGCTTCGGAGCGCCTGCGCCCTGTACTGCTCACAGCTTCGGCCGCAGCCCTGGGCTTCCTGCCCATGGCCATCTCCACCTCTGCCGGCGCTGAGGTGCAGAGGCCTCTGGCCACGGTCGTCATCGGCGGGCTGGTCTCTTCCACGTTCCTGACACTTATTGTTCTTCCCATTTTCTTCGCTATCTATGACAGGATGTTACAAAAAAGAGCCAAAAGGAAAAATGGCGGTGGGATCATCGTCACCCTGCTCCTGCTGATGATCCCGTTCTCCGGGCACGCCCAGGGCATCTCCCTCGACCAGCAAAAAGCCATCGACCTGGCCCTTCTGCATAACAAAGGCCTGCATGCCGATTCGCTGCGGATCGCCGGCGCCCAACAGCTGGAAAAAAGTGCCATTGACATAGCCAAGACCGATGTCTATTACAATTACGACAAGAACAACGTGGCAGAGAACGGCTATCCCATCAAGGTGTGGGGCATCCAGCAAAGCCTGGACTTCCCCACGGTGTACAGCGCCCGGCATAAGGTGTTTTCCTTTTTTACCCAGATGACAGGCGCCCGCTATGACATGCGTAAAAGGGATCTGATGAAACAGGTCTCGGCGGCCTATTTCCGGGTGGTGTACATCCAGCACAAACTGGGGATACTCAGTTACCTGGACAGCCTCAACACCCGTCTGGCGGAAGCGGCAGGCAAAGCGTACGAATTGGGCGGGAGCAGCTATCTCGATAAGCTGAACGCCGTTTCCCTGCAACAGAAAATGATGACGCAGATCCGGCAGCTGCGGGAAGAGAAAAAAGTGGCCCTTCACCACCTGACCGTGCTGATCGGTATGGATACGCTCTTCAGCGTTCCGGAAAAACAGCTGGTCAGACTGGACCCGCCGGCGGCAGACACGGCCGGGAACCCCGGGATCCGTTACTACAACTATGCGCAGCAAGCCTCCGGCGCCCGGAACAAGCTGGAGAAGAACAAGCTGTTCCCGGACCTGCAACTGGAATATTTTCAGGGGACCAACCATTATCAGGATGCAAAAACATACCCGGGATTTACGGTCGGGCTGGCGATCCCAGTATGGTTCGGAGCCCAGAAATCCCGTATAAGATCATCCAGGATCGAATGGGAGGCACTGACGAACGAAGCATCTTACTACCGGGAACGGCTGGTAAGCAAAAGAGATCAGTTGCTCAATGAATTGAACAAATACGAAGAGGCATTGCAATATTATGACAAACACGGCCGGAAACTCTCAAAAGAGTTGTATCATTCTGCCGTGGAAAGTTATAAGAACGGTGAGATAGATATCTTCCGTTTCATCATGACCCTGATGAACGCCGAGGAGATACAACTGAACTATATCGAAAACCTGTACCAGTATGATCTGACGGTCCTGGAGCTCGAATATCTTAATCTTTAACCAGATGGAACACACAATAAAATATTCAGGCATTTCCGTGCTTATCCTAACCATTGGGATGTTCATGACCTCCTGCAACGGGGAAAAAGGTCCGGAAGGGCAACAGGAGACAAACAACGGGACGGCAGGGGCCGGGGAGGTGATCACCGTGACCCGGGAAGAATATACTTCCTCCGGCATGTCGCTGACGCGGCTGGATACAGCCGACTTTTTCGTGACCGTTCATGCCAACGGATATATTCATATCCTTCCCCAGAGACAGGCAGCGGTCAGCTCCTACCAGGGCGGGTTCATTGAAAAGATCAATGTTCTTCCCGGCGACCGGGTAAAAAAAGGGGACCGGCTGGTGATCCTGTCCAGTCCCGATTATGT
>WFRO01000148.1 GCA_015486475.1 Bacteroidales bacterium | reverse complement strand
CGGGAAGAGCTTCCGGAGCGTTCAGCACAAAACGCTGCATCTCTTCAAACTCATCGTCCGGGAACATGAAGCTGTCGGCTACCGTCCGGATAAATTCCAGTTCCTGTTCTGTAACAATATCCCCGTCAGAACGGGCAAACTCGAGCAGCTGGAAAAGAACGATCACCTTCTGTTGCTGGGTGAGCTCTTCATTGATCTCATTGCAGATCCTGAGTACCCGCACAGAAATGGAAGAGATACGCTGATGTTCTTTTTTTAGCTTTTTCTCGGCTTTCTTCTGCTTTTCCTGCTGCTCCAGGTAGTAGTGATCAAAGATCTTGATATACTCGTTGACCAGTTCCTGGTTCAGTTCCCGCTTCAGAAAGGATTCTGCCACACTGCGACGGTCCTGGGTGTTGCTCTCGGGCCTGGCAATGATGGCGAAGAGCTGCATCAAGGCTTGTAGGATCTTCTCACTCATACTTTGTCAGATCGGTTTTGGACTGTCCTCTCTTGTCTGTTGGGCCCGTCAAAATACAAAAACTTTGATGAAAATACCAAATACATGCATAAGCATTTATCAACATTACGAATAATTGAGGAAAAAGTTTTCGGTGCAGGGTGCAGAGTGTGTGGTGACGTCAAATAATGCTGTGCTTCGACCTTATATTTTACTATTTTTATCTCCTGATATCAAGCTCTCCATGACAAGAGAACGAAAACTTAATGAAAAGTGGCTGAAAGCTGCAGTTATAGGCAGTTATTGGGGGGCTTTTGAGATCATCCTGGGCAGTTTTTTTCACAACATGCATTTCCCCATGTCGGGAACCATGCTCTCCTTTTTTGCTGTTATGCTGATGGTCTCCTTCTCGCGTCTCTGGCCTGAGCGGGGGCTTTTCTGGCGTGCCGGCATGATCGCGGCCCTGATGAAGTCTGTCTCTCCCAGTGCGGTGATCCTGGGTCCGATGACCGGGATCATGCTGGAAGCCACTTTGATGGAAAGTGCCACACTGCTGCTGGGCAGAACGTTCCCCGGCTATATTGCCGGGGGGGCACTGGCCGTCTCCAGTGCCCTGATCCATAAGATCATCACCCTGCTCATCCTGTACGGGTTCGACCTGGTAAAGCTGACGGTATTCCTGTACCAGTATGCCCTCAAAGTGCTGAACCTGAAAGAATCGCAGGTGGATCCCCTCTGGCTGATCCTGATCATTGCCTTGTTGTATTTCCTGACCGGGACCATTGCGGCGGTGACAGGGTATCTTGTCGGGAACAGGGTGCCGCGGGGGGCCGGGAAGAAGATCCCGCTCTCCGACGAACAGCCGGCAGGCTTCTCCTTCACCTCCGGAAAGGAATATTCGTTGACCTGGCTTTTCGTCCATCTTTTCATTTTTTCTTTCCTGTTGTGGATGATCTCCCGGTATCCTCTGTATATCTCTGCACCGTTTGTGCTGGTATATGTCGCTGTCTGCCTGGGGCGGTACCGCCAGGCGATACGTCACCTGAAGAAACCATGGTTCTGGGTGCAGGTGGTGGGGATCACCCTGCTGGCCTCACTGGTCTGGAAAGGTCTGGAGACAGGCAATTACCTGAGCAGGGAAGGCCTGGTGACAGGCCTGCGGATGAACCTGCGTGCGATCATGGTGATGGTTTCTTTTTCGGCCATCAGTGTTGAGTTCAGGAACCCTGTGGTACGGATCCTCCTGTTCCGCCGGGGCTTTGCCAACCTGTACCTGGCCACGGGACTTGCTTTTTCATCCTTCCCGCATGTGATGGACAGTTTTCCCGGTGCCCGCGAGCTGTTCCGGCATCCTGTGACGACCCTCACGGGGGCCCTGGCCCATGCGGGAGCCCTGTATAGCGGTTTTGCCGCCAGGGAAGAGAGACAACCTCAGATCTTCCTCGTGACGGGAGGGGTGGGAGAGGGAAAGACCTCTTTCCTGCAGGACCTGGTGGCCGGACTGCAGCAAAGAAAGATCAGAACGGCCGGATTCCTGGCTCAGGGGATCGTCGAGGGAGAAGAAAAAAAAGGGTATAACCTCCTGGACCTGGCCAGTGGTGAGACACGGCCTTTCAGTGAAGCCCGTAAAAAGCACGGACGTATCCATACCGGACGGTTCACTTTCAACCGGGAAACGGTGAGATGGGGGGAGGACCTCCTCTGGAACGCGGTCTCCTCCGGCAGGGACCATACCGTGATCATCCTCGACGAGATAGGTCCTCTGGAGCTGAAAGGCAAAGGATGGGCCCGGGCGCTGGATAACCTTTTACGCAACAGCAACACGACCCAGGTGTGGTCGGTGCGCAGCCGCTCGGTGGGGGCAGTGGTCAGAGCCTGGAACTTCACGCCTGCCCGGATCATCGAGGTGGGCCGGGGATCGCCCGATGAGCTGGCTGCACTCCTTGAAAAAACACTGAAGGGAAAAAGATGACCCGTTATCCGGTAGAATAACGGGTCACACTGTCAGCAGTATTTTCTCCTTTTATTTTTATTTCTTTTCAGCAGGCTTCTCTGCCGCCTGGGCAGGCTTGTCGATGTACCCCAGCGGGAAAACTTTGGAGGGCACATGAGCCTCTGTCATGATGCCTGACATCTCTTCGACGATGTCCGGATGATCGGCGGAGACATCATGCAGCTCCTGCAGGTCTGTGTTGAGATCATAGAGCTTGATGTCACGGTTTCCCTTGAAAATGCTGTCATGGATGGCTTTCCAGTTATCCATCCTCACGGCTTGCTGGCCCGTATAGGCGGGGAATTCCCAGTAAAGGTATTTATGGGTTTTCTGTTTTCCCTGGCCCAGGAGTGTGGGGACGAAGCTGATACCGTCAGTGCTGTCCGGGGCAGGTGCTCCGGCCAGCTGGCACAGCGTGGGCATCACATCCCAGAAAGCACCGATAAAATCGCTGGTGCTGCCGGGCTTGATATGACCTTCCCAGGTGACGATCATCGGCTCACGGATCCCTCCTTCATGGGTGAAGCCTTTGCCCCAGCCATATTCCGAGCGGAAAGGTTTGGCGCTGTCAAAGAATTTCGTGTCCACACCTCCCACATAGGTGGGGCCGTTGTCACTGGTGAAGAAAATGACCGTATTGTCATAAAGACCCAGCTCTTTCAGCTTTTTAACGATCTGTCCCACCTGGTCGTCCAGATAGCTGATCATGGCGGCATAGGTGGCACGCGGATAACGGCAGGGCAGATAGCCGTGGTTCCCTGTGTAAGGTTCTTCGTCCCCGAAGATCTTGTGGTATTTCTCTATCCATTCATCCGGGGCCTGTAAGGCAACGTGCGGGATGGTGGTGGGATAATAGAGGAAGAAGGGTTGGTCTTTGTTCTCTTCAATAAAAGAGAGGGCTTCCTTTATCATCAGGTCAGGAGCATAGACCTTGCCTTTGTAAGGTTCATAACTCTTCGGATCATAGGGGTCGGCATCTTTGGGAAGCTGCTGATGGGGTGAGAAGACGCGGTTGCCCAGTTCGACCTTCTCGTCGTTGCGCCACAGATGGCCGGGGTAGTAGTTGTGGGCCTGCCGCTGGCAGTTGTACCCAAAGAAAAGATCAAAGCCCTGCTCGGTAGGACGCCCGTCGGTGAGCGGGCCTCCCAGCCCCCATTTGCCGATGGCAGAGGTTTTGTACCCGGCTTCCTGCAACAGGGTGCCGATGGTCTGGGTGCCCTTCCGCAGGGGATACTGCCCTTCCAGGTTGGGGTCGGCAGAGACCTTGATGTAGTCCCACATATCGTCGCGCCCGGCCATCTCTTTGTTACCACGGATCTGGGCATGACCGGGCTCCATGCCTGTGAGCAGCATGCAACGGGCCGGAGCACATACCGGCGCCCCGGAATAAAACTCGGTGAACTTCATGCCCTGGGCGGCCAGCTTGTCAATGTTGGGGGTCTCGATCTTCTCCTGCCCGTAGCAACCCAGCTCCCCATAGCCGAGATCATCGGCCATGATGAACACTATGTTGGGCTTCACTGTACTTTTTTTCTTGTTGCCGGTACATCCTGATCCGAGCAGGAGCACTGCAAAAAGGAACGCTGCGAAAAACGATAAATGCTTCATATTTTTGATCTTTTTTTATGAATGATCGTAAACGACCCGTAAAAATATAATTAAATTTTCCAGCTGGTCCGCTTCTGTCAAAAAAATCCTTATATTTTACAAATCCTTCCCCTTACGGCATTTATCTTTTTTCTCAGCCGATCAGCCAAACAGCCAATCATTCCAATCAAAATTCATCCTTCGTCGATCATCCTTCATTGTTCATCCTTCTACCACAACCCCGGGGGATTACACCAACGATCAAGACGCGCAGGATGCGCGTCTCTACAGTAATTATCACTCCTTACTCCTTACTTCCTACTCCATACTACATTGTCTTACCGACATGCGGACAAAGCGGTGCTTTGTCCCTTCCGGTATTCGTGTTCATTAACTCATCGCTCATCGCTCATCACTGGTTCCTGAGTAGCCGCAGGCGTATCGAAGGACGGTTCCTGAGTAGCCGTAGGCGTACCGAAGGACTCATCTCTCATCGCTTTTCACCTGTCTCACCACATCGATCACCGTACCGTCCACCCATTTGATGGCGGCAATGACCTTGTCGGTGAAAGCGGCTTTCCGGGGTTTCCCGCAGATCTTTTCCGCTTCCTCTTTCAGTTGTTCAAT
>WFRO01000147.1 GCA_015486475.1 Bacteroidales bacterium | reverse complement strand
CAGGCGCTGACGATCCATGGGCGCACCGGCACCCAGATGTACAAAGGCAGGGCCGACTGGACCCTGATCGGGGAGGTGAAAAAAGATCCCCGGATCACGATCCCCATCATCGGGAACGGTGATATCGACTCACCGGAGAGAGCCAAGGAGATGCTTGACAAGTACAATGTGGACGGGCTCATGATCGGCAGGGCCGCCATCGGTCGGCCCTGGATCTTCCGGCAGGTAAAACATTACCTGCGTACGGGTGAGCTGCTGCCCGAGCCTTCTCTAAAAGAAAAAACAGACCTGGCCCGGCTCCACCTGCAAAAATCCATCGAATCCAAGGGTATGCCGCGGGGCGTGTACGAAATGCGAAGACACTTTGTCCACTATTTTAAGAACCTTCCCGATTTCAAACCGATCCGGGTGCGTCTCCTCACCACCCTCGACCCGGATGAGATCAACGGCATTCTGGATGAGATCGAAAAAAAATATTCCGGCCTTTAGCTATTAAATTTTTAAACACTCACTGAGATGAAACGCATAACGATTCTCTTTCTGATCCTTGTTCTGTTCTCTATTATCCCGGTAACCCGTGCACAATCCGGGAATGCTGTCAAACCCCGGCTGACGGTGACGAAGATCATGCAGGACCCGGACCGCTGGATCGGTACCCTGCCGCAAAGCGCTTTCTGGGATCAGGATAACCATTTTTATTTCGAATGGAAAAAGGATTCTGCGGGGATCCGGCAGACCTACAAAGCTTCTCCGGAGGATCTGCAGCCGGTTAAGATCTCTGCAGCCGAGAAAAACAGGATCATCCCGGCCTACGGGATATACAACCGGCAACACACCCGTGAATTGCTGACACGCAACGGAGATCTTTATGTTTATGACCTCGCTGCCAAAAAGCTAAAGCGGATCACTTTCACAGCAGCCTATGAAAGAGGTCTTGCCTTCAGTGATCCCGACACGGCCCTGTACTACATTTCAGGGAACGATCTCTTTTCCTATTCTCTCTCTACCGGGGAGATCATACAACTGACCGATTTCCGGAAAGGGAAAAAGCCCGGGAAGAAAAAAGAATACCCGGATAAAAAAGACCTCTGGCTCCATGAGCAGCAGATGCAACTGTTCGAAGTGCTGCAGGTGCGTAAAAAAGAGAAGGAAGCCAGGGAGAAAGAACGGGATGAAGAAAAGCCCGTCAGCCCCCGGAGGATCTACACCGGCGATCAGGATCCTGCGAATGTCCGGATCAGTCCCGACGGCAATTTCATCACCTGGCTGATCTACCACCGTCCTGCAGGTGCAGAACAGACGAAGATACCTCATTTTGTGAACGAGAGCGGCTATACCAGCATCCAGACCTCCCGCACCAAGGTGGGTACGCCTTGGGTTTCCTCCGTGGACCTGTTCATCTACGACCGGAAAAATGACACCATTCTGTCGGTCGATCCGGAACAGATCCCCGGCATCCATGAGGTGCCGGCCTACTGGAAAGATTATCCCGGGCGTGACACGACAGGGCACACCCGCAAAGTGATGTTCACTACGCCGGTATGGTCCACTGACAGCAGATATGTGTTCACCGATATCTATGCTGCAGACCACAAGGATCGCTGGATCATGCTATTGGACCCTGCCACCGGCCAATTGTCCCTGCTGGACCGCCAGCACGATGATGCCTGGATCGGAGGTCCGGGCATCGGGATGTGGGGGGCCCGGAAAGGGTGGATGCCCGATGATCAACACATCTGGTTCCAGTCGGAAGAGACCGGATACTCGCAGTTATACTCTATGGATGTTAAGACACATAAGAAAAAAGCACTTACCCGGGGAAATTTCGAGGTGTACTCTCCTTTCATCTCCCGCAACAAAAAACACTGGTACTTTCAGTCCAATAAAGGCGATCCTGAGCAACGCCATTTCTATCGTATGGACCTCGACGGGAAACATCTGACCCGCCTCACCTCCATGGAGGGTCGTAATGATGTGACCTTATCTCCCGATGAAAAGTATATGGTCATACGTCATTCTTTT
>WFRO01000146.1 GCA_015486475.1 Bacteroidales bacterium | reverse complement strand
GATCCTGTGGGTGAGGTGATCTCGATGATCAAAAGACCCAACGGGCTGATGATCGGCAAGCAGCGGGTACCCATCGGGGTGATCGGCATCATCTACGAGTCGCGGCCCAATGTCACGGTAGATGCCTTCGGCCTCTGTCTGAAGACCGGCAATGCCTCCCTGCTGCGGGGCGGCAAGGAGGCGATCCATTCCAACCAGGCTATACGCGCGATCCTGCAGGAGGCGCTGGTCTCCTGCGGGTTCCCTGCTGAAGCGGTGCAGGTGGTGGAAGACACCACCCGCGAGAGCGCCCGGGCCATGATGCGCCTCAACAGTTATCTCGACCTGCTCATCCCGCGGGGTGGCGCCGGCCTGATACGGACGGTCGTGGAGAACAGCTCGGTACCGGTCATCGAGACCGGGGTGGGCAACTGCCATGTATATGTGGATGCAGCCGCCAACCCTGAAAAAGCTGTGGCCATCACGGTCAATGCCAAGACCCACCGGCCGGGGGTCTGTAACGCTGCCGAATCGTTACTGGTACATAAAGATATTGCGGAGACTTTCATCCCGCAGGTCTGCAAAGCCTTGGCAAAGAAAGGCGTCGAGATCCGGGGCGATGGGACGGTGCAGCGTCTCTGGCCTGAGACGGTACCGGCCACCGAAGAGGACTGGGCCACCGAGTACCTTGACCTCATCCTGGCCGTGAAGACCGTGGACTCCCTCGACGAGGCGATCGGCCACATCTCCACCTACGGCACCGGACACTCCGAAAGCATTGTGACCGAAAACTACACGAATGCCCAGGCGTTTCTCAACCGCATCGACGCTGCCGCCGTATACGTCAATGCCTCCACCCGCTTCACCGACGGGTATGAGTTCGGCTTCGGCGCCGAGATCGGCATCAGCACCCAGAAACTCCACGCCCGCGGCCCGATGGGCCTCACCGAGCTGACCACTACTAAGTATATTATTTACGGGGATGGGCAGATAAGGGAGTGAGAAGGCAAAAGGCAAAAGGGAAAAGGCAAAAGGAAAAAAGCAGAAGGCAGAAGGATAAAAGTCGAAAAGTGGGAAAAGTCGGAAAAGTGGGAAAAGGTGCTGGGTGCTGGATGCTAGGTGCTGGGTACTAGGTGCTGGGTGCTGCCCGCCCGGACGAACGTCCGTTCGGACGGGGGTGCTGGGTGCTGGGGAGGGTAAACTACCAACCACTAACCGATTTCCTTTGCGTCCTCTGCGCTCTGCTTTGCGATTCTTTGCGTGAGGCCTTAACTTTAGGCACTTTAGCACACTTTAGGCACTTCATAAATAGGTATTTAAAAACCTATTTAATTACCTATTTTAATACCTATTTAAATAGGTATTTCCAGAAGCACATTTCTTTTTTATCAGGAACTTTGTTAATTTTGGAATGAATATTGATTTCTGATACTGAACCCAAACATACCGATCATGAAAAAGAGCATTCTCTCCCTCCTCATATCTTTTTTGGTTTTGTTCTCTTCTTTCGGGCAGAACAATCCGATGGGCAGGACCTGGGTTGTTTTTGTCGGGAACACCAACTACCTGACCCTTTCCACCCTCATGGGCGCCCAGAAGGACATCAACCTGGTGAAGGATGCGCTGTCCGCCTACCAGATCGACAAAGTTATCATAAAGCAGGACCTGAAAAAGGATGAAATGGCCCAATTTTTTTCATCCGAATTGCCTGCCCTGCTGAAAGAGAACAGTGTCAGTTCGCTCATGATCTGGTACTCGGGTCATGGCAAGTTCATCAATGAGACCGGTTACTGGATCCCGGTAGATGCCCAGCGCGACGACGAGACCACCTATTATAAAATGGAAGACCTGAAAGGAGCTTTTGAAGGGCTCGTACCCCGGCTAAAACATGTTTTGGTGATCACCGACGCCTGCGAATCAGGTCCAACCTTTTTCCAGGCCATGCGTTCCATCCCCACCCAGCCTGTCTGTGACGATCCGGCAGGAGCAAAAAAGAAGTCTTACCAGCTTTTTTCTGCCTCGGGATATGATCTGGCCACAGAAGAATCCCTGTTTGCCTCCACCATCTCAAAGGCCCTGGCTGACAACCCAAAGCCCTGCATCCCTGTGCAGGATATCGTAAAAACGGTCACCCTTCAGCTCATGCGCAATCATCTCGACCGGCCCCAGTTCGGGAACATTACGGGAATGGAAAGCGAAGGAGGCACCTTTTTCTTCTACAAAAAATAGGGGGCAGATCTTTCTGGCACCTGGCCAACTGATACTGCAATTTTCTGACACAGAGAGTTCTATACACTCTTTTCCGGTCGGCAATCCGCAACTTTTGGCTCTTTTTCTCGTATAATCCGTCGAGAATCGTAAATTTGTATTAAAACTTGAACTATGAAACGGACAGTTTTGTGGTTGGTAATTGTATTATTCATGGGAGCCGGCAGTGCGTTGTATGCCCAGAGCCCCAAAAAATACTACAAGACCGGCAAAGAGTTTTTAGCCAAGGGGTCCTACCAGGACGCCATTGACCAGTTCACCAAGGCCATTGAGCTCAAGCCTGAATTTACCGATGCCTATATTGCACGGGCACAGGTGTATGAAACCCTGGGCGAGAAAGAGAAAGCCCTGGATGATTACAAAAGGACCCTGGTCTTCCTGACCAAGGACGGCATGATCTATTACCATGCGGGTAAACTCTGTTACGATCTGGGGAAATATGATGAAGCGGTGGAACTGCTGGACAAGGCCATCGAGGTCATGAAGAAGCCCATCTCCCCTTACATCACCAAGATCTCCTCTCTCATGGCCCTGGAGAAGTATGAGGAGGCGCTGAATGCTGCCAACAAACTACTTGACATCAAGAAAGATGCGACGAACTATTACCTGCGGGGAAGAGCCTATGAAAAGCTGGGAAATGCAAAAGCGGCAGAGAACGATTATCTTATGGCAGAAAGGCTGAACCCCGGCTTCATCGATCCCCGGCTGGCGCTGGCCGGGATCTATCTGCAGGATAACCGGCTGGAGCAGGCTATCCGGGAATGTAACACAGTGCTTTCCAGGGACAGTAAGAACACACAGGCATATCTCCTGAGGAGCAAGGTCTATGTCAAACAACTGGACATGCCGAACGCCATCAACGACATCTCCCGCATCCTGCTCATAGAACCCGACAATGCAGATATGTTTTTTCTGCGCGGAACTTACTACCAGATGTTCAATCAGCATATCAACGCCATCACCGACTTCACCAAAGCGATCAGCCTGCGACCCGATGATCCCGAAATATATATGGCCCGGGCCCGGTCGTACGAAGAGATCCTGGATTACAAATCGGCTGAAAAAGATTACAAGAAGATCACCTCCCTGACACAGGACAATGTCAGGGCAGAAAAACTGCTGAAGCAGGCCCGTCAGCGCCTGTACGAGCTGAACCGCGAAAATGAAGCTCCGGTGATCACCCTGCAGGTGCCTGAACCCGTGGACAAAAAATTCCTGAACATCCCTGAGAATAAGGAAGAGGTGGTCCTCAAAGGAGAGGTGAGCGACCAGAGCGATATTGAATACCTGGAGATCAACGGCACAAAAGCCCATCTTGACAAAAAAGATGGTAAGTATGAGTTTCTGGTGAATGTGCCGGTTAAAGATACGGACCTTGTTGTGATCGAGGCCAGCGACATCTACCACAACAAATCCATGGCACGCTACTCCCTGAAAAGAACGGAGGTCAATCCTCCGGAAGTGCAGGTTCTGGCGCCCTATGCCTCTGACAACGGGGAGATCTACCTCGAAACGGATGAGCCCCAGCTGTATATCGAAGGGAAAGTGCTGGACGAGAGCCCCATCAAAACGGTCATGATCAACGGGGTGTATGCCAGCTTCGATCCGGAAGAACGCAATCCGCATTTTACGGCCAGCATCGATATCCTCAACAAGAACCAGTTCACGGTGACGACCGAGGATATTTACGGGAACAAAAAAACACAGAATTTCAAGCTGAACCGCGAAGGCATTGCCCTTTTCCAGGACAATCCCATGGGCAAGACCTGGGCGGTCTTTATCCAGAACGCCAACTACCAGACCTTCGCATCGCTGGATGGACCTCCCAAGGATATCTCGCTGATGAAAAAGGCCCTGGCGCGTTACAAGATCAGCAATATTATCGTTAAAAAAGACATGACCAAGGTGGAGATGGAAAAATTCTTCTCCATCGAGCTGCGTGACCTGGTACGCTCCAACCACGTCAACTCCATCCTTATCTGGTATGCCGGTCATGGCAAGTTCATCAACGAGACCGGGTACTGGATCCCGGTGGACGCCAAACGCGATGATGAGTTCACTTATTTCAACATCAACAATCTGAAAGCAGCCCTGCAGGGTTACTCGAAATATGTGACCCACACCCTGGTGGTCACCGATGCCTGTGAATCCGGCCCTACTTTCTACCAGGCTATGCGGGCCATCGCCGAGGAGAGGAGCTGCGACGACTGGAAAGCGACCAAATTCAAATCCTCCCAGGTGTTCTCCTCTGCCGGCTATGAGCTGGCCACGGATGATTCCCAATTCACCCGCACCTTTGCCAACACCCTGGTGAACAATCCCGATGCCTGCATCCCCATCGAGAGCATCGTCCTGAAAGTTACCAAAGCAGTGGTCAGCGCCAGTCAGCAAAAACCGCAGTTCGGGAAGATCGCAGGGCTGGAGGATGAGAACGGAACTTTCTTTTTCATTTCTAAATAACGCTTATCGACGCCTGTGAATG
>WFRO01000145.1 GCA_015486475.1 Bacteroidales bacterium | reverse complement strand
CTTTATGTGCGTATGAGAAAATCAGATCACTGAGGGTGTTTTCAACAAGATCTCATCGCCATGATCTCACGCACCTCCGGACAGGAGCCTGAAGATAAACATAGATCGGGAAAGGATCCTGCCGGGATCGATAACCGGCATGAGACACCGGAACCCTGAGGGATCTGTATGGATCACCGATTTATTAACTAACCTTATGGAGGAAATTATTATGAAACGCTTAATTTTAATGTTAATGGGAGCAACGCTTATTTTTTTCAGTTGCTCAAAAGACGAACCTTCAGGTCCCGAATCTATGCCCAATGACCAAAACACCCTGAAAAGTGCAGTTACAAAAGTAGACTATCAGGGGATAGAAACTTATGTTTCTACACAGGATGCGGGTGAAACAACGGTTCTTCCTAATGGTAAAACCCTGATAGTGGGGAGTATAGTAACATGGCTTGATGTGACAGATGCATGGCAGGCTACCGGCCTGACATTGTGGACTTTCGACGTTTTGTGGGATGGCGAACCTTATAAATCGACAGGAAAATACTGGGGGAAAGGTGAGATGTCTGTACGGACTGTTACAGGGAGTATGGGTAATTGGGATATTGGCGACGAAGAACTTGGAACATGGGATATAAGCTTCCATGGGCCCATTGTTTTCGACGAAGATGGCAGACTTAAATTCACTGCTTACAGTATAGGTATAGGCAAATCAGGTAAAGTGAAAGGAATGGTTTTTCACTCGGTGTATGTTTTATATTTGGACGAATTTTACTATCATATCAATGGGTTTTACATTGAAAAACATTATGGTCACAGGTGGCATGGTGGTCACGGGTGGCATGGTGGACACAGGTAGCTAAGGAGTTTATTCCTCCTTTTTCCGGGAATGGAAGGTGAATATGCCTGGTCTTGCTTCCTGAGCGGGGTAAGATCAGGTGTTTTCACCTGTTGCCCGGGTTTAGTTCGCAAGTATCCCTGATTTATTAACACATAAAAACAAGAAATCATGAAAAAATTTATTTTACTGTTTCTGGGCGTGGCCCTTCTCTTATCCGGTTGCTCCAAAGACGAATGTACAGCGCCCGAGGCCTCCGACTTCTCCGGAACCTCTTCCTGGGTAGCCGATGTTGACCCCGGGACCGTGACGGTGCTGGATGATGGCCGTTTTCTGATCGAAGACCAGATAGGCGAATGGTACGACTCTTCAGGCAATAAACTGGTTACCGGAAAATCTGTCTGGGTAGTCAACTGGCTGATCGAACCAGACTGGAGCAGCGCTAAAATGTGGGGTACGGCCGAAATATATACAGGCCTTGAATCCGGAGGTAGCCCGGGAAACGCCGAAGGAGTATGGGAATTAACATATGACGCGGATCTGACCGAAGGGGTTTTCGATCCTGAGATCGGATTTCTCAGCCAGGGCAAAATATTTGTTACCGCCAATGGCAAAGGAAAATCCGGCGTGGTGGAAGGCAAACTCGCTACATGGACCTATACCATGGATATTTCGAAAGGGTTTGTCTATCATCTCACCGGCTCTATGTATTGACCGTGAAATCATATCCACGTATTGTCATTGCAGGTATTTTTCTTTTCCTGGTACAGAACATAATATTTGCTCAACTTGAGTCAGGCAGTTTTGTCTTCGACGGTCAGAAGAGATATTATACGGTATTCCTGCCGGCAGATTATACCGGCACCGACAATATGCCGCTGGTGATCTATCTGCATTCCTATGGGTGGACCCCACAGCAGGATATGAACTACATTCAGTTGAATGAGGTTGCTGATACATCCGGTTTTGTCGTGGTTTATCCCAGCGGAAAACCATACTGGAACAGTGGTATCTCGGATGATCCTCAGTGGCCGACTAATAATGGCGATGATGTCGGATTTATCAATGCTTTGATCGACACCCTGAGCGAACACTACAGCATTGATACCGGGAAAATTTATGCCTGCGGTTATTCCAACGGGGGATTTATGGCGTATAAGCTGGCCTGCCGGTTAAGTAATCGTATCTCGGCCATAGCATCTGTCGGCGGGGTGATGACAAACAGTACCCTCGCCGGTTGTAACCCGCTTCATCCCATGCCGGTCCTGGAGATACATGGTACTGACGATTGGTGGGTACCCTTTAACGGGGGCAATACGGGCTGGCTTTCCGTACATGAGACATTGAGTTACTGGATCGATTATAATAATTGTTCTTTAAAAGGGGCTGTCACTGCGTTGCCTGACCTGGATGAAACAGACAGCTGTACGGTGGAAAGGACAATATATGGAAAATGTGATAGTTCAGTGAATGTCATTTTTTATAAGGTGATACACGGAGGTCATACCTGGCCTGGCGCAGGACTGCCTGGTTTCAAACACGAAGGATATGTCACCGGAGATATCAATGCCAATGTGGTCATCCTGAACTTCTTTAAAAACGTACAAGTGATCACATCTGTCGGGCATCCTGAAACAGATGACAGCAACCAGGCCGGTGTTTGGCTTAAAAGTTACCCCAATCCGCATATACGGAAACAACCATTTCCTTTCAGCTCCCAAAGGACTCGGAGGGAACAGTAAGGATATATAACCTTCTGGGACAGGAAATCAGAACTATTTTCCTGCATCATCAACCGGCAGGTAACCATAGAGTGGTCTGGGATGGAACAAACAATTATAATGAACCCGTATCAAATGGGTTATATTATATATACTTCTCTGCTTTGGATGCTACCAAAACCATTCTGGCAATAAAAGCAACAAACCAGTAAAACAAAAAAAGCCCGGCATTGCCGGGCTTTTTTCATCTGAGAAGTAATTTCTTATGATAAGCGAACATCAACGGCATTCATACCTTTTCTGCCTTCTTTCAGTTCGAATGTTACTTCGTCATCTTTTCTGATCTCGTCGATCAATCCGGAAACATGTACAAAATAATCTGTTTCGGTCTCCGTGTCCATAATGAAACCATAACCTTTGGATTCATTAAAGAATTTTACTTTTCCTGTTTTCATGATAAAAATTAAATAATAAAAATTTGATAATGGCTGCAAAGGTAACCAAATATTTGACACTGCGCACAAAAAAAGTATTTTTGTTCAAATAAATATTGATCATGGAGCTTTCCTCCCCGTATGTGCTGTTCATCCTGGTCACGGCTGTGGCCTTCCTTTTCCTGTTGATCCTGAAGATACGTCTCAATGCTTTCCTGGCCCTGCTGATCGTCTCTATGTATGCCGGCATCCTGGCGGGCATGCCTTTGCAGGACCTTCTCACCAGCATGCGTGAGGGCATGGGCAGTACGCTGGGCTTTGTGGCGATCGTCGTGGGGCTGGGCGCTATCTTCGGGCAGATCCTCGAGAGCACCGGCGGCGCCGAGGCGCTGGCCCACGGCCTGATCCACCGCTTCGGCAAAGAGAAAGCCTCATGGGCGATGACCCTCACCGGCTTCCTCGTGGCCATCCCCGTCTTCCTGGACGTGGGTTTCATCCTGCTGGTACCCATCGTCTATGCCCTGGCACGTGACTCCCGCAAGTCGCTCCTCTACTACGGCATCCCCCTGCTGGCGGGGCTGGCCGTCACCCACAGCTTCATCCCTCCCACCCCGGGTCCCGTGGCCGTAGCTGATATCCTCCAGGTGCCCCTGGGCTGGGTCATCCTCCTGGGCTTTCTCCTCGGCATCCCCACTGCCATCCTGGCCGGACCGGTTTTCGGGAAATATATCTCGGGGAAGATCTATCTGCCCGTGCCGGACTATTTCACCGCCGGCAGCCCCCCGCAGGAGAAAAAGCTCCTGCCCTCCTTCCTCCTGACCACAACCATCATCGGCATCCCGCTGGTACTGATCCTTTTGAATACCTTTACTGCCCTGCTGATCAAAGCCAACACGATCCCTGCTTCCACCTTCACGGACATCCTGCTCTTTCTGGGCCATCCTTTCACGGCCCTGATCATCGCCACCCTGCTGGCCATGTACCTCCTGGGGGTGCGGCGGGGGCTCACCGGTAAAGAGATGATGGACCTGAGCACCAAAGCCCTGGCCCCTGCCGGCATCATCATCCTCATCACCGGCGCCGGCGGTGTACTGAAACAGGTGATGGACGCCAGCGGCATGGGAAAGGTCATCGCCGCCAGCATCGCCGCCTCTCCCCTATCTCCCATCCTGCTGGCCTGGTCGCTCGCCGCCGTGGTGCGCATCGCCCAGGGCTCCGCCACCGTGGCCATGATCACCGCCGCCGGCATCATGACCCCCGTGATCCGGGCCATACACTACACCGACCCGG
>WFRO01000144.1 GCA_015486475.1 Bacteroidales bacterium | reverse complement strand
GGGTACGGCCCGCCGGGGTTTACTTCGATGTCTCCTTCATTCTTCACGAAACCCTCTGGGTCGATGTATCGCTGCACATTGTGGGAGTCCATGTTGTAAGACCCCATCCCTATCGGCCTGGGGGTCGGTTTCTGCCTGCGCAGATGCTGTTCGGTCATGACAAAATCACTGACCATGCGGCGTGCCTCACGGACATAGATCTGATGCGGCCAGTAGTTGTTGTCCTGGAATTCATCCTTTGAAAAGCCCCAGCGGTTGATCTCGTCATGGATCTCCTGCGGTACCCGGGGATCGTGTGCCAGGAACCACAGCCAGCCCGTTTGGTAATCCCGGTGCTGTTCAATGATCTTTTGCCGCTCCTCATAGGAAGCGTCCGGGTAAGCGTAGTTCATGCCGATGTAGTCGGATGAGAAAGCACCATGGTTGTTCACATCTGTTTTCAGGTTGGGTGCGGGATCGAATTTGTTGAACACACCCCGCCATCCTTTTTGGAGATAGCGGGCCAGCAACTCATACTGAAAAGGATCGTAATGAGACGGTTTCATGAAAGCCACTTTGTTCTCCGGGACGGTGGTGAGGCATAATCTGAAATTATAGGCCTGGATGCGGTGGTCTCCCTCGCCGTCCTTCCCGGGATCGCCCGCATGCACCAGGGGCACCAGCCCGCTGGCAGGGTCGCCGGGGGTGACATAGGGGCTGACAGGATATTTGAACTGGTGATAGATAGCATGTTTCTTCTCCACACCGTTGAGCGTTTCATCGTAAACGGCATTGGCTTCGCGGCCGGTGGTGTAGCTGACACCTGCCGCCGCCATCAGGTCGCCTTCGTAAGTAGCGTCGATGAACATACGCCCTTGATAGGTCTTCCCGTCCAGCATGGTGATGGAAACGATGCGCGTTCCGTCCTTTTCGACGCCCGACTCCCTGTTCAGCCACTGGTCCCGGAAGACCGGCACCCCTGCTTCGGCGATCATCTGTTCGAAGGTCTGTTCGGCCACATGGGGCTCAAAGACCCACATGGCATCGTCGTCTTTCCGGTAATGGCTGTACTCCTCGGGCTTTTGCCAGGTCCAGGCCTCCGGGCGGTCGTAATATTTTTTCAGCCGGCGGTAAAACTCCCGTGCGATCCCCCCGATGGTCTCTTTCCGTCCCGAGTCGGTCCACCCCAGGCCGTTGGTCGTCATGCCTCCGATATGTTTCTCCGGGCATACCAGGGCCACGGTCATGCCCAGACGCCGGGCCTGGATGGCGGCCACCACGCCGGCGGAGGTGCCCCCGTAAACGACCAGATCGTATTTTTCGCCGGTGGCAGAAGGGCCGCTGCTGTAACCTTGCAGGAGGAGAGCCCCCAGGGTGAGAAGGAAAAGGATGGTTTTCATAGGATCTTGATGAAGGTAATTATTTGGTGTCTATTTTCTCCAGCGGATCCTGATAGTACTGTATCAGGCTGTCCAGTTGGTGGTGGAGCTGTTGGGCCACCTCAGCGTAGGCCGGGTCATGGATCACATTATGCATCTCCTGGGGATCTTTCTGCAGGTCATAGAGCTCCCATTCGTCGATGTCATAGTAGAAATGGATCAGCTTGTACCGTTGGGTGCGGATGCCGTAGTGCCGTTTGACCATATGGATGCTGGGGAATTCGTAATAATGATAGTACAGGGATCTTCGCCAATTTGCAGGATGTTCCCCTTTCAGCAACGGCAGGAAAGAGACCCCCTGGATGTCTTGCGGTATCTTCACACCGGCCAGTTGCAGCAGCGTGGGAGCAAAATCGATGTTCTGCACCAGGTCGTGGTTCACGCTGCCCGGTTGGACCATCGGGGGGTAACGCACCAGCAGGGGGGTGCGGAACGACTCCTCGTACATGAACCTTTTGTCGAACCAGCCGTGCTCGCCCAGGTAGAAGCCCTGGTCGGAGGTGTAGATCACGATGGTGTTCTTGTCGAGGCCGTTTTCTTTGAGGTAGTCCAGCACCCTGCCCACATTATCGTCCACTGCCCGTATGCAGGCCAGGTAGTCTTCCATGTAGCGCTGGTACTTCCATTTGGTGAGCGAGTCGCCTGTGGGCGGGTTGTTGCGGAAAGCCTCGTTGATGGGCTTGTACACCTTGTCCCATTGTGCCCGCTGATCGGGGGTCATCCTGCCCAGGTTGTGGCGGTAGGCGTTGAAGTACCATTTGAGAAAGGGCTTATGACCCGTCTCCGTAACGATCTCCGGGTCGATCTTGTTGTCGTTGCTCAGGCCCATGTTCTGGCTGATCAGCATCTCTGCCTCGCGGGCGGCTGTGCCCATGTCTTTGTGGTCATCAAAGAGGGTGGCCGGCAACGGGAATTTCACCTGGTGGTACAGATCCAGGTAGCGTGCGGGGGGCAGCCATTCGCGGTGCGGAGCCTTCTGCTGGAACATCAGGAGGAAAGGTTTCTTGGGATCTCTTTTCTTCATCCAGTCCAGGGCCATGTCGCCGATCAGGTCGGTGACATATCCGTGCATCCTCACCGTGTCGCCGGGCTGGACGATGAAGTCGGGATTGTAGTAATGTCCCTGGCCGGGCAGCACGCACCAGTAGTCGAAGCCCTGCGGGAGGGATTTCAGGTGCCATTTGCCGACCACGGCGGTCTGGTAGCCGGCTGCCTGCAGCATCTTCGGGAAGGTGGGCTGGTCGGCATTGAACATGTCACCGTTCCAGCGGAAGCCGTTCTTGTGGCTGAACTTGCCGGTGATGATCGAGGCCCGGCTGGGGCCGCAGAGCGAGTTGGCCACGAACATACGGTCGAAGAGCATCCCCTCCCGGGCCAGCCGGTCGATATTGGGCGTGGGCGCCAGCTGGCCGATGGGATAGCCGTAGGCGCCGATGGCCTGGTAGCCATGGTCGTCCGAGAGGATGAAGACAATGTTGGGCCGGGTGTCCGTTTTTTCTTTGGTAGTGCATCCGGCCAGCAGGAGAAGGGGAAGGAGCAGAAAAAGAAAAAGATCTTTCATGACAGTTTTTTTTGGAGAAATAAGAATATAAAGTTAATATATCTGGCTCAATTTTGTAAAAAAACCGGGTGTTCGGGCTGCCTTCCCAAACGCCGGGCATGAAAGCCCATGCCGGAGTGACCGGCGGATTTTCCCATTCAGGTTACGGATCTATTCTGAATGGGCACCCTGTAAATGTACATGCCGGTAATCATAATCGAACTCATAAATATGGGTCCGGGAGAAGGGGAAGTGGTAGTTATTGTATAAACTTTCCACACGCATCCAAAGATCTATGTTATGTCCGGGAGGCATTTGTCGAGAGATGGAAATAATGGATGAGATACTTGTGGCACCGGCTTGTCCGGTTTTTATGTCATATTTCAGGCGGTTCACGCTGATATAAGGGTCGTTATTATCGCCGATGAGATAAGTTTTATGAAATGTGTTCGTGTCGCCGGGAGCGAGGCCTTGTTTTAATTTAAGAAAGACCAGAATATTTTCCCCCGGCTCGGGGATGCCGTTGCCGTTGCC
>WFRO01000143.1 GCA_015486475.1 Bacteroidales bacterium | reverse complement strand
GGAAGAAGTATATTGAGGAGAACTATAAGGATGGTTTGCTGGATGGTTATTACAAGGAATATGATCAGGTAGGCAACCTGAAAGTTGTGTTGTTCTACAAAGATGGAAAACTGGTGGATCTCTCTGCAAAAAATGACAGCATTTCCACACCTGTAGATATCAGGAACAAATATGACGATAACGGGAACCTGATCGAAAGCGGAGCTTACCGGAACGGAGTGCCCATAGGTATTCACAGAAAATACGATAAGAACGGAAAGATCGTTCATGCCTGGATCTATGATAATACAGGGAAGGTGACAGCCGAAGGGATCATCACGGAGAAAGGTGAAAAAGAAGGCATGTGGAAATTTTATTATGAGAACGGCAGTTTGCGGGCTGAAGGAAAATATATGCACAATCAAAGAACGGGCCCGTGGAAATTTTATGGAAGGAATGGAAAACTGGAACAGACTGGCACATACAGGCGAGGGAAAGCGGAAGGTACATGGAGATGGTATTTTGATAACGGTGCCTTACGCAGGGAAGAGGAGTTCTTTAACGGTAAGGAAGACGGTCATTATGTTGAGTATGACAGAGAAGGGAACGTTATTGCCGAGGGAAATTATATCGAGGGAGAAAGAGATGGTATGTGGAAGATCAGTGTCGGAGACCAGATACAGGAAGGAAAATACATTGTAGGTCTCCGGGATGGTATATGGAAGTATTATTATCCCAATGGAAAACTGATGTATGAAGGAAGGTTCGTTCAGGGATTGCCGGAAGGAAAACATAAACTTTACTATCCAAACGGAGCGATCAGGGAAGAACGTTATTATACGCACGGGTTGAGGGAAAGGACCTGGAAGAAGTACGATAAGGATGGTAATCTGTTGATATCCATTACGTATAAAGATGACGTCGAAAAGCGGATCAACGGGGTGAAAGTAAATCTTCAGAAAGAAGTTAAAACGATCAGGTAGCTCATGGCCGGGGAAGAAGTAAATATGCGCCATCTGGCTGATGAACCCGAAGACAGGGATTATGAGAACAGGCTGAGACCGCCCAGTTTCAGGGAATTTACCGGACAGCAGGGAGTTATTGAGAACCTGAAGGTCTTCGTGAAAGCAGCTGTCATGCGCGGAGAAGCGCTGGACCATGTATTGTTCCATGGTCCTCCCGGTTTGGGAAAAACAACCCTGGCACGTATCATTGCCAATGAGCTGCAGGTGAGCATAAAAACGACCTCAGGGCCGGTGCTTGACAAGCCGGGAGACCTGGCCGGGTTACTTACTTCACTGGAACCCAATGATGTATTGTTTATTGATGAAATACACCGTCTTTCTCCGGTGGTGGAAGAATATCTCTATTCTGCCATGGAAGATTATATGATCGACATTATGATCGACAAAGGCCCGAGCGCCCGCAGTGTGCGCATCAGCCTCAACCCTTTCACCCTGATCGGTGCTACCACACGCAGTGGATTGCTGACCAGTCCGTTGCGGGCCCGGTTCGGGATCAAGTTCCATCTGGAATATTATGATAAGAGCACGATAAAAAAGATCATCATCCGCTCGGCCGGCATACTGGATGTTAAAATAAAAGACAATGCTGCTGCCGAGATCGCCTCCCGCAGCCGCGGAACACCCAGGGTCGCCAATGCATTGCTGCGAAGGGTCAGGGATTTTGCACAGGTCAAGGGAGACGGAACCATCGATAAAAATATTGCGGAGTATGCGCTGGAAGCCCTCCATATCGATAAGAACGGACTGGATGAAATGGATAACAAGATCCTCCGCACCATACTGGAAAAGTTCAGAGGCGGACCGGTGGGGCTCAACACCATTGCAACTGCCGTGGGAGAAGATGCCGGAACGATCGAAGAAGTGTATGAGCCTTTTCTGATCAAAGAGGGTTTTTTGAAAAGAACACCACGCGGCCGTGAAGTGACCGAGTGGACCTATCGTCATTTCGGAAAGAATTTCCAAAACGATATGGGGACCTTATTTTAGGAATAATTACTAAATTTTTTAACTTTACGCTTCCGGAACGGAAGAATGTATAGTAAAACTCTTTGATTATGAATGAAATACTGAAACAATCGGGCTTAATTGTTATTTTAATAGGCGTTTTGCTTCTGATCATCCCGATGGCCATGGGGAAAGTGAACAACTCCATACTCTTGTGGAGTATGATCGTTATTATTGTAGGTCTGGCGGAATATATTGTCGTAAATCACTTTGTTGAGGACTGACGCGATCAGAAAGCGTTGCTGATATGTTTCAATCCTTCCTTATCAAGGATCTTTATTTTTCTTCCCTGTAATCCGATCAATCCCGAGTGCTTGAATTCGGAAAGTAACCTGATCACCGACTCGGTGGCTGTACCAACAATATTGGCCAGTTCTTCACGGGTGAGGACGATCTTCAGGAAGTTATCATCATTGATACCAAATTTTTCGGCGAGATGCAGTAAGATCTCTGCCAGTCTTTCACGGACAGATTTTTGAGCAAGATCAGTAATGTATTGGTTGGCGTTTCCCAGCTCCTTGCAGGCCATTTTCGTGATCTCATAACTAAATGAGGAGTTGCTCCTGACGAAACCCAGTAACAGATCGGCGGGAATAAAACAAAGATCGCCGTCCTCGATCATCTTGGCTGTGGTGCAGGCCAGCTCATTGGCCAGGACCGAGCGGTATCCTATGATATCGCCGTGATGAGCAAACATGAGGATCTGTTCCTTACCATCAAAACCCGTCTTGAAGATCTTTACGATCCCCTTATCAACATAATACACTCCGTTGATCCTTCTTCCTTCGTGGTAGAGTGTCTCGCCCTTTTTAAAATGCCGGGGAGTAGTTCCGAGAAACAGTTGTTCTTTTTCCTCCGGTGTAAGATACCGGAAAAGAGAATCAGGTTCGTTGAAACAGCTTTCACAGGTCAGAATGACTTCCTCTTTTTTCATGAAGGGCCGGTCCTAAAAAAATGACTTCCGAAATTTACAATTAAAAATTATATTTTTGCCGACTGATAACAGAAAAAAGAAAGCAATGAAAGACGGAATAAGTGTATCGTGGATAGAAGACCTGGCATTTGAAACGGTTTTGAATGGCCATAAGATCATACTGGATGCAGAAGACAATGTCGGAGGAAAAGACAGGGGGCCCAGGCCGAAGCCGCTTATGATGGTGTCACTGGCCGGATGTACCGCCATGGATGTGATATCTATCCTGAAAAAGATGCGAGTGGATGTAAAGAAGTTCGATGTGAAGGTAGAAGCGGAGGTGACGGAAGAACACCCGAAGCACTATTCAAAAATGCATTTGATCTATGAATTCTGGGGTAAAGACCTGCCGATGGATAAGCTTGAAAAAGCGGTTAACCTGAGCCAGGACCGTTATTGCGGGGTAAGCTATACCTACCGGAAGGTTATGGAGCTCACCTATGAGATCAGGGTGCATGACGCCTGAAAACAGGAACCATGTGATCCTTTGGAGATCTTACCAAAGGTCCGTAGCGAACTGTTCCAGAAAGCGCAGATCATTCTCGAAATAGAGACGGAGGTCGTTGACCTGGTATTTTAACATGGCGATTCTTTCTATGCCCATGCCAAAGGCAAATCCGGTGTATTTTTCATTGTCAATGCCATTGTATTCCAATACATTGGGATCGACCATACCGCATCCCAGGATCTCCAGCCAGCCCGTATATTTGCAGACATTGCAGCCTTTACCGCCGCAGATCTGACAGGTCACATCCATTTCAGCCGAAGGCTCGGTAAAAGGGAAAAAAGAGGGGCGGAAACGGGTATTGACCTTCGGGCCGAAAAACTCACGGGCAAAGTAAAATAGTGTTTGTTTGAGCTGGGCGAAAGATACATCCGTATCGATATACAACCCTTCGATCTGGTGGAAGATGCAGTGGGCTCGGGCCGAGATCGCCTCATTCCGGAAAACGCGTCCGGGAGAAATGGTACGTATGGGTGGTTGCTGTTTTTCCATGACCCGTACCTGTACCGAGGAGGTATGTGTGCGGAGAAGCACATCGTTACGGGAATCGGCAGCGCTTTCTTTTTCAATGAAGAAAGTGTCCTGCATGTCACGTGCGGGATGATCGGGCGGAAAATTAAGCTTGGAGAAAACGTGCTGGTCATCCTCGATCTCCGGACCCTCGGATACCGTGAAGCCAATGCGTGAAAAGATGGAAATGATCTCATTGCGGACCGTGGAAATGGGATGACGCGAACCGGTAAGCCAGGGGTCACCCGGGAGGGTCAGGTCCGGGTAGCTGTGTCCCGACGAGGTACTCCGCAGAGCGCTTTTAAGTTCGGTAACCCGTTCCTGCACCAGATTTTTCAGGGTGTTGATACTTTGTCCCACTTCCCGTTTCTGCTCCGGCGGGACTTCCCTGAAACGCCCGAAAAGCGCCGGGATGATCCCCTTTTTTCCCAGAAAACGGACCCTGAACTGTTCAACTTCTTCGGGAGAAGAAACGGAAAGATCTTTTGCTTCCTGTATATAATTTTCTATTTCCTGTAACAGATCCATGATTTTCAGATTATTTTGAAATGATTTTTACATTCAGGATGCGCACATCCTCCAGGGGACGGTCATTCTTATCCACAGGTACCGAAGCGATCCTGTCCACCACATCCATCCCGTCCGTTATTTCGCCGAATACTGTATAATTATTATCCAGATGAGGAGCCCCGCCAAGGGTCTTGTAAACCTCACGTTGTTTTTCGGAAAAATGATAAGGAGGGATCTTACTGATGGAATCGGTCGCTTCCAGCATGGCCTCCTGCTGGATAAATGCCTCATCAGGTGTCTTTCCTGAATCGGTGGCCTGTTTTGTGAGCTGCTGGATGAAATGGTAGTAAACAGCATTACGGGACATCACATCTATACGTTGTTCCGCCTTGTCCAGCTCGGCATCCGTAAATTTTCTGCCCTGAACGATGTAAAACTGGGAACCCGACGAGGCTTTCCCGGGGTTTTGCATATC
>WFRO01000142.1 GCA_015486475.1 Bacteroidales bacterium | reverse complement strand
TCCCCTTTCAGGGCGGGATCTTCCAGGATGCCTGCCTCATGGCTGATATGCATCAGGTTGTCATCCTCGCTGTAAGGCTTGTCCTTGGTGGCCTTCACCGGGATACCGGCAGCTTCGGCATATTTCAGCATATCGGTGCGTCCTTTGAACTCGTTGAGAAATTCGGCGTCTTTCCAGGGCGAGAAGACGATGATCTGCGGGTTGAGTGCATAAAAGGAGAGCTCAAAGCGTACCTGGTCGTTGCCTTTGCCGGTGGCGCCGTGGGAGACCACACCGGCCCCCATCTTGTTGGCCGCATCGATCATGCGCTTGGCGATGAGAGGCCGTGCCAGAGCCGTGCCCAGCAGATAGCGGCTCTCGTATATGGCATTGGCCCGTATGGCCGGGAAAATATAATCGGTGACGAATTCCTCTTGCAGGTCATCGATGATCACATCTTTGGCGCCGATATTCAGTGCCTTTTCCTTCACTTCGTCAAAATTATCATCCTGTCCCACGTCTGCAACATAGGCTGTAACCTCATTGCCGCGATCGATCAACCATTTCAGGATGACAGACGTATCCAGTCCCCCGCTGTAAGCAAGGACAATTTTCTGATTTTTCATGGTTTATAGGGATTAAAAAATTTATGAATATTTATGATTTTGCGATCTTTTCTGCGATGTCGGGGAAGATCCATTGCAGGGCCTTCTTCACCGCCTCCCGGCTCACCCCGTCGCGGGGGATGAGGAGGATGGTGTCGTCGCCGGCAATGGTGCCCGCCAGCTCGTAGCGCCGGGCCCTGTCGATGGCGATGGCCAGCATGTTGGCATAGCCCGGCAGGGTGCGGATCAGGGCCAGCTGCTGGGCAAACTCCAACGAGACAAACCCGTCACCCACCGAAGGAGCCGCCTCGGTGGCCGGGTCCAGGCGCGCCGTCTCGTCCAGCACGTACTTGTAACGGCCGTCACGGAACGGGATCTTGCCAGCCCTCAAAAATTTCAGGTCGCGCGACAATGTCGCCTGCGTCACCTGATATCCCCTTTCGATCAACATTTTTAACAACTGCTCCTGGTTGTACACGTCGTGCTCGCGTATCAACTGCCGGATCAGATACAATCTGCTGTTCTTGTCATTCATAATGAATAAATATGTAATTACGATGCAAAAATATGCATTTTTATTTTACCAGTATAATTTTTTGAATTATTTTTCGCACAATTTTTCAGGAAGCTTCCGGATGCTATCTTTGCAGTGTGTAAAATGGGGCTCCGGAGAGGATAAAAAAAACGGGAAAAGAGGTTGCTCCGGTAATGAATGAGCAAAAAACATAAGGAAAAACATACCAAGTGAAAAAAAGATCATTGAAAAAAGTTTTGCTCCTCGGTTCCGGAGCGCTGAAGATCGGGGAGGCCGGTGAGTTCGATTACTCCGGGTCGCAGGCACTGAAGGCCATGCGCGAGGAGGGGATCGCCACGGTGCTCATCAATCCGAACATTGCCACCGTCCAGACCTCGGAGAAGATCGCCGACAGGATCTATTTCCTTCCCGTAACCCCCTATTTTGTCGAGCAGGTTATAAAAAAGGAGCAACCGGATGGTATCCTTCTCTCTTTCGGGGGGCAGACGGCCCTGAACTGCGGCATTGACCTTTATAAAGAAGGTATCCTGGAAAAATATAATGTGGAGGTGCTGGGAACCCCCATCCAGGCCATCATGGATACGGAAGACCGGGAGTTCTTTGTCAACAAGCTGAAGGAGATCGACGTTAAAACGCCACGCAGCCATGCGGTCACTACCCTGGAGAAGGCGCTGGAAGCGGGGAATACTTTAGGCTTTCCTGTGATCATCCGCTCCGCTTACACACTGGGAGGGCAGGGCAGTGCTTTCTGTCAGGATGAGGAGGAGTTGCGGGAACAGGCCGGTAAGGCTTTCTCCTACACGGGGCAGATCCTTGTGGAGGAGTCGCTGAAGGGCTGGAAGGAGGTGGAGTATGAGGTGGTGCGAGACCGTTATGACAACTGCATCACGGTGTGTAACATGGAGAATTTCGACCCGCTGGGCATACACACCGGCGAGAGCATCGTGGTGGCGCCGTCGCAGACCCTCACCAACAGCGAGTACCATAAGCTGCGGGCCCTCTCCATCAAGGTGATCCGCCATATCGGCATCGTCGGGGAGTGTAACATACAGTATGCTCTCGACCCGGAGTCGGAGGACTACCGCGTCATCGAGGTGAATGCCCGCCTCTCGCGGTCGTCGGCGCTGGCGTCGAAGGCCACGGGATACCCCCTGGCTTTTGTGGCGGCCAAGCTGGCCGTGGGATATGGCCTGCATCAGCTGAAGAATGCGGTCACCAAAACGACCACTGCTTTCTTTGAGCCGGCCCTCGATTATATCGTCTGCAAGATCCCGCGCTGGGACCTGAATAAGTTCGAGGGGGTCTCCCACCTCATAGGCAGCAGCATGAAGAGCGTCGGGGAGGTGATGTCCATAGGCCGCACCTTTGAGGAGGCCATACAGAAAGGCCTCCGCATGATTGGCCAGGGCATGCACGGCTTCGTAGGCAACCGCAGCCTTACCTTCGACAATATAGAGGAGGAGCTGGCACAGCCCACCGATATGCGTATTTTCGTGATCGCCGATGCCTTTGAGAAAGGATACACCATCGATCACATCCATGAACTGACGAAGATCGATCGGTGGTTCCTCTACAAGCTGAAAAATATCTTTGACCTGAAGAACGAGCTTTCCGGGGTGAACAGTCTGGAAGAACTGGACGATGACAAGTTGCGGGAGGCCAAGATGCAGGGATTCTCCGATTTTCAGATCGCCCGCTTTGTTTCCGATCCTCCTTCGGAGAATATGGACGAGGCCCTGCTGAAGGTGCGGGAATACCGGAAGAAAAAGAACATTGTCCCGTATGTGAAGCAGATCGACACGCTGGCAGCCGAATACCCGGCCCTCACCAATTATCTCTATCTCACATACAGCGGCAATGAACACGACATTGAAACCGGAGGAGAGGAGAAGTCGGTGATCGTCCTCGGTTCGGGGGCTTACCGCATCGGCAGCAGCGTGGAGTTCGACTGGTGCGGGGTGAGTGCCCTGAACACCGTGCAGGAGAAAGGCTACCGCTCGGTGATCATCAACTACAACCCCGAAACGGTGAGCACCGATTATGATATCTCCGACCGGCTCTATTTTGACGAGCTTTCGTTCGAGCGGGTGCTGGATATTGTCGATCTGGAGCAGCCGTACGGGGTGATCGTCTCCACAGGGGGGCAGATCCCCAACAACCTGGCCATGCGTCTGCACCATCAGCAGGTGCCGGTACTGGGCACCTCTCCGGTCTCCATCGACAGGGCCGAGAACCGGCACAAGTTCTCCTCCATGCTGGATACGTTGGGGGTGGACCAGCCGCGCTGGAAGGAGCTTGTCAGCCTGCAGGACATCCATCATTTCG
Source organism: Bacteroidales bacterium (assembly GCA_015486475.1). Classification (GTDB taxonomy): domain Bacteria; phylum Bacteroidota; class Bacteroidia; order Bacteroidales; family VadinHA17; genus DRPN01. The sequence continues at coordinate 790 of WFRO01000142.1, read as the reverse complement.
TGGATGAGATCGGCTTTCCGGTGCTGATACGGCCTTCGTATGTCCTCTCCGGGGCGGCGATGAACGTTGTCTCCAATGCGGATGAGCTGGACCATTTCCTGGAGCTGGCGGCGGAGGTGTCCAAACAGTATCCGGTGGTGGTCACCGAATTCATCCAGGAGGCCAAGGAGATCGAGATCGATGCCGTGGCGCGCGAAGGAGAGCTGATGACCTATGCCATTTCGGAGCATGTGGAGTTTGCCGGCGTCCATTCGGGTGACGCCACCATGGTCTTCCCCCCCCAGAAGATCTACCTCGAGACGGTGCGCCGCATCAAGCACATCGCCCGGGAGATCGCCCGCGAGCTGAACATCTCGGGACCTTTCAACATGCAGTTCCTGGCCAAGGACAACCAGATCAAGGTGATCGAATGCAACCTGCGTGCCTCGCGCAGCATGCCTTTTGTCTCGAAGGTGCTCAAGGTGAATCTCATCGACCTGGCTACACGCATCATGCTGGGCGAAAAGGTGCCGCCGCTGAACAGGTCGATCTTCGAGCTCGATTATGTGGGGGTGAAGGCGCCGCAGTTCTCTTTCTCCCGTCTGCAGCTCACCGACCCGGTACTGGGCGTGGACATGTCATCGACAGGCGAGGTGGGATGCCTGGGGGATGATTTTTACGAGGGGATCCTCAAGGCGATGCTGTCGGTGGGTTATCATGTGCCCCGGAAAGGTGTTCTTCTCTCCACCGGCCCGGCCCGCTCGAAGGTGGAGCTGATCAACAGTGCCCGGGCCCTGCTGGCGAAAGGATA
>WFRO01000141.1 GCA_015486475.1 Bacteroidales bacterium | reverse complement strand
ATCCGGAAAACGGCTTTGGGAGCTACCGAATCGGTGCCCTGGCAGTATTTTGAACATACCCGGGATGCGATCCTGGCCCTCAGGGAAAAGGATCATGTCATCATCTCCGTCGAGCAGGCCGAAGGCAGTATCTCTCTCGACCGGTTCCGGCCGGAAAAAGACAGGCATTATGCTCTGGTCTTCGGCCACGAGATCAAAGGAGTGAGCCAGGAGATCGTCAACATGAGCGACCTCTGCATCGAGATCCCGCAGTTCGGCACAAAACACTCCTTCAACATCTCCGTCAGTACGGGCATCGTCCTCTGGCACTTTTTCACAATGATGAAATAAAAAAAGAGCGACCTTCCGGCCGCTCTTTTTCTTTTTCTGTGTTCCGTATTTACTGAACGATGGCTTTGAACTGATCGTTCTCGAAGTACTTGGCGAACTCCATATCCGTTTTGGCCAGGTCTTTCATCTTGGCATCTGCAGCCACGGCTTTTTTAAGATGATCCATCACTATATTCTCGTCTCCCAGACGGGCACCGACGACAGCATACAGATAATCTTTCCACTTGCACTCGTGATCGATGGCATCCAGAACACTTTTGGCTCCCTGGGGATTCCCGTTGAGCAGCTGGGCCAGGGCAGAATTGAAACCTTTCTGGGTCCCGAAATAATTGACAGCATCCTGGTATTTGCCGTTCATGATGGCGATGGTACCCAGACCGAAGTTGGACTGGTCCGTAGGCTTCTCAACAGAGGTGAAATACTCTTCCGCCTTGTCTTTGTTGCCTTTCATCAGTTCCACAAAACCGAGGTTGGTTTTGACAGGATCAATGGCTTTCATCTGCTCGGCCTGCTTCAGGGCCTGCTCAGCTTCGTTCACTTTCCCCATCTTCAGATATACAGCACCGATATTGTTGATGGCACGGATGCATTTGGGATATTTCTCAAAAGCGATCTTGTAATACTTCAGCTGGGTGGCAGGATCATCTGTCAGGGAACCTGCATGGAGCATGGCTTCAATGCCCAGCGTGTCGGGGTTGCTATCCATATATTTCAGGATCTCTTCATCCGAGAAACCGATCTTGTTCACATTGACACGGATCACCGAACGACGCAACTGCGGCAGGATATCGGTTTTCAGCGATTCATAAGCCTCTGCCATGTTCTTGATCTCTTTCTCCCTGACTTCGGGGTCCGAGTACATGGAGAGGACACGCAGGATAAGATCCTTGTCTTTGAGATCGGAAGCCTGTACCAGCTGTTTGAAACCGGCCCAGTCTTCGGCAGTGGAGTGCTGCTGGAGCTTGGTAGCATCCTCGGTGAGCTTGTCTTTTTTGAATTTTCTTGCAACATACTTGTCCACCACTCCGGCACGTTTCTTACTCAACTTATCATTGAAGCTCAACGGACCGTCAGGAGAAGCATATCCGTGGATCTCACTGCCGGTGAATTCAAGGTTCGGAGCCTTGGCAACATCCTTCACAAAATTCAGCAGGTTGGTCACATCTTCTTTTTTCAGCTGCGAGTTACGCAGGTTGTAGCGATTGATCACGAACTTGATATCGGCTTCCTTGGTCTCGGGGACGATACGCTGATAATGATCCGGCATGATCACGGGATGAGGCATGGTCTTCACCAGCATGGGAGTGGCGATCACACCATCGGCCAGTTTGACCGGATCAAAATCGAGCGACTTGCTCTTCAGCGTAGCCGTGGCGCGTAACATCAGCTTGGACATCCGCATGGCATCCGCATAGTCGATCTTGCCATTGTAGGTGAAATTCCCTCCGGTATAGCTGATCACCTTATTGTTTTCCTGTACACTCTCTCCCTGCAGTGTCACCGGGTCAAAAGCAGTCTCTCCACCGTCATACACCAGGACGGGAGTGGCTGTGACAACAGCCTTTTTGTTGAAATACTTTTCAGGGAACTGCCCGGTAATGGTAACAGCCACCTGACCGGCATGCTCTTCCAAAGGACTGGGAGTCACCTTGTAGCTCACATTGGGAGCTTCTTTTTTCATTTTGTTAAGACCGCCGCAACTGCTCAGCGCAACTGCAGACAAAACAAAAAGAGATACATAAATTATTCGTTTCATGATCTGTGAATATTTGGTTTACACTTCTAAATACTTTATTACCTATTGTAATCTACAAAACTACTATGTTTTACAAAAAAAAAAAATATTACCTGCAATTTTTACAAAAAAAGTATGTTTGCCGGATCCTTAACATAACGTTACACAAAATGTTGCCCTTAAACTTTTACCCGGGCAATACCCTGATCATAACTGCCGGAAAAGATAGTTTCTTTCAGTTTCAGGTAATCCGTTTCACTTTTTACAAAATCAATATCATTGATATCCACGATCACAATGCGCATCCCCTTTTCCTGCCTGAAGCTTTCAAAATAGCCGTCCTGTATCTTTTTCAGATAGTCCGGTGTGATATGTTTTTCATACTCCCGGCCCCTCAGCGCAATATTGCGTAACAGCCGGTCCACAGATGCATGCAAGTAAACATAAAGATCAGGACGCGGCAGGGTCTGATAAATGATCGTAAAAATATTGCGGTACAACCTGTATTCATCCTTTTCCAGCGTATTTTTCGCAAAGATCAGTGATTTGGAAAAATAATAATCTGCGATCGTAAAGGATGAGAACAGGTCCGGGTGGGCCAACTCCAGCTTGAGCTGGTTGTACCGCTCGGCCAGAAATGACATCTCCAGCGGGAAAGCATACCGCTCCGGATCAGCATAGAACCGGGGCAGGAAAGGGTTGTCTTCAAACTGCTCCAGGATGAGACGTGCCCCTTCCTCCTCCGCAATGCGGGTGGCCAGGGAGGTCTTCCCCGCCCCGATGTTCCCCTCTATGACCAGGTAGTTATACTTCATCCAAAGATCAGTATTTCGGCTTGATCCCCATATTGTAAAAGATGAAAGAATAGATGTCCGCCGCCTCTTCTATCCGCATGGACACAGGCTTGCCTCCTCCATGACCGGCCCTGGTCTCGATCCGGATGAGAATGGGGTTTTTACCTTTATAAGTATACTGGAGGGTGGCTGCATATTTAAAACTGTGTGCCGGCACCACACGGTCATCATGATCGGCCGTCAGGATCAGCATGGCGGGATAATCCTTGCCCGGCCGTATATTGTGCAACGGCGAATAGTGATACAGATACTCAAACATCTCTTTGGAGTCTTCACTCGTGCCATAGTCAGAGGCCCAGTATCTGCCGATGGTGAACTTATGGTAGCGCAGCATATCCATCACCCCCACGGCCGGGATGGCCACCCGGAACAGCTCAGGCCGCTGGTTGACCACCGCCCCGATCAGTAATCCTCCGTTCGACCCTCCCTGAATGGCCAGATAGCGCGGAGATGTGTATTTCTTTTTTATCAGATATTCCGCAGCCGCAATAAAATCATCAAAGACGTTCTGCTTGTGCATCTTCGTCCCTGCCTCATGCCATGCCTCACCGTACTCACCCCCGCCACGCATGTTGGCCATGGCGTAAACACCTCCGTTCTCCAGCCATACCAAGCGCGACACACTGAAAGAAGGCGTAAGGCTGATGTTGAAACCTCCATAACCGTACAACAGCGTCGGATTCTTCCCGTTCATTACCAGATCCCTGCGGTGTACAATGAACATCGGGATCAGCGTACTGTCTTTGCTGGGATAGAAAACCTGCCGGGTCACATAATCATCAAAATTGAAATCGATATCAGGCTTGAACCATACCTTCGACTTGTTCGCAGCAATATCATACTGATAGACCACCGAGGGGAAAGTAAAGGAGGTAAAGGAATAGAAAGCGGTCGTATCTTCGGGCCGGCCACTGAAACCTCCCACACTCCCGATGCCGGGCAGGGACACCTCATGCAGGAATGTACCGTCCGGCTCATAGACCCGTAATACCGAGTGGGCATCTTTCATGTAT
>WFRO01000140.1 GCA_015486475.1 Bacteroidales bacterium | reverse complement strand
CCTTCCTACTGGCACGCACGCGGTTACGGCCTCTTCTCTGTCAACCCGCTGGGTCAGATAACCTTCAGCAAAGGTAAAGAGGTCCTTAACCTCACCCTCGCCCCGGGTCAGTCCGTCACCTTCAGATACCGGGTCATGATCAGGACCGGGAAAGTCACTGCCGATGAGCTGAATAAGGATTATGAGGAATATATCAAATAAGTTCATAGTTCGTAGTACGTAGTTCATGGTTCGTAGTTCATGGTTCGTGGTTCGTGGTTCGTGGTTCGTAGTTCGTAGTTCGTAAGGCACATAATAAGAAACCCGGAGAATTCTCCGGGTTTCTTATTTATCTCAACTTTTAACTTTTAACTCTGAACTTTTAACTTACTTGTAAGGTTCTCCCGTTCCCTGCAGCAGCCACATCTTCGACCAGGCGCTGTTTTTCCCGTCGCCGGTGGAAAAGGATGTCTCTTCCAGCTTGTCGATGGCAGCCTCGCAGTTATCCCGGTTCAGGTCCAGCTCTTTCACCGAATAATAGAACCGCAGCGGGATGGCATCCCTTTTGACCTCTTTACCGGGTTTCAGCTGCGGATAACCTGTCCTTCTCCAGTCGAACCAGGATTCGGCAGCAGCGGTCCAGCTGGCGATCCATTTCTGTTCCATGATCTGCCCCAGCGTACCGTCAAAAGCTACGCCGGGTTGCTGGATGTAAGTGTCATAATCACCTGCCAGGCCCCAGGCCATCAGGGAAGCCCTCACCCCTTCCTCATAGTGGGTCTGTGCATCCTCTCCGGTCCATCCTTTCAGGGCGGCCTCGGCAATGATGAAGTGCACCTCGGCAGCGCTCATCATGCGCGACACGAGATATTCTCCCGAAGCATGCTTGTACATATCGGCCAGATGGGATACATGTGGGTTGTGAGGAGCCTGCTCCAGATGGGGACAGAGGTTATACGCCTGTGGCACGATCGACCAGGCCGGCGGCATACCCACATAGTCGGGGTCCAGGTCCAGTGGATAACCGTATTTTCTCTCGTAATCGGCAGCGATGGAATCTCCCACATAACGAATGCCATTCACGATCTCATCCCTGAAATGATCTGAATAATCTATCTGCAGGGGTATATCGATCTTGCGGGCCCATACATGTAAGCGCGGATCGTTGAAATATTCCAGTGTATCCACCAGGGTGGAGCACATCTTCAGCCGCATGTAGGATCCCTGTTTCTCCTGCTGGAACACCGTATTGGAAGGCCATGAGTCGGAGGAGTTGGTGCCCGGATAAGGAAGATCGGCATCTTCAGACTCTCTCAGGATCAGCGGGTACTTGTCGGGGTCATCGACGATCTTCTCGATACCGGCCCGTGCAAAATCCGGTTCTTTGTTGGAGAGACGCATATAGTAACGCAATGCCAGTGAGTTGGCGAATTTCTGCCACTTCGTCACATCTCCCTGATACAGGACATCCTGTACCCCGTCAATACCATCATAGCTGCCCGGCTTGCCGGAGAGCAACGCATTGGCTGTATCCAGATCGGTCAGGATACCGTGATAGATATCCTGCTGCGGATCATAAGGAGGCCGGATATGCTCTTCAGCACCGTCCTCACCAAGCAATGCATCCTTGTAAGGAGCATCTCCCCACAAGTCGGCGATCATTCCGAAAGCATAGGCCCGCATGATCAGGGCCACGCCCTTGTGAAAATCCAGGTCCATCGCTTCAGCTTTTTCCAGCATGGCCTGCGTGTTCCTGAGCATACCATAATAACCGCCCCAGTCGCTGCCGCTGGGGTTCCAGTCGTAAGCATTATGACCACTCCCCCAGCCATCCTCCTGGGTATGTTGCATCACACCGGCAATATCGCCGAAACCCAGTCCCACGACCGTTTGTCCCATGCCTGCAATCACCGTACTCATCAGCAGGTTGGGATGGGCGATCTCGGGATCCACTCCGTTGGGGTTAATGTTCAGCTCATCCAGATCTTTACAGGACAATACAGATACCGTAAAGAAGATCAGCAAAAAGATGCTTTTGATTTTATTTGAATACATAACCGTATATTTTATTGTTCAAAAAAACTAAAAGGTAAGATTGATCTTGAAACCCACCGGGATCACCCAGGGTTCCACATTGTAACGCTCTATACCCTGCTTAAAGCCGGAAGCCTCGGCCTGGAAAGCCCTTTCAGGATCAATGCCGATCTTGGATTTGGTCCAGATCATAATGTTCCGGCTGTATATCGAAACCAGCAGATCCTGCATATGGAGTTTTTCCACAATACCGGATGGCAGATGATAGCTCAATGATATCTCCCGTAGTTTGACGAAATCGGCATCGAACGTGGAGGGGGTCATGAAACCCCATGGATAACTTACCACCCAGGGAGTATAAGGTATCGGGTTGTTGTCTCCCAGGTTTTCCGTATAGGTACCATCTGCGTTCTGTACCACGCCGGGGATAAAGATACCGTCATTCACGGTGTATCCGCTCCAGCTTTCCGGGAACCCGCCCCACTCCGGTGTAGGACCTCCCACCACATGAAAACCGTTTTTGATATATTCATCTTCATGGGCCACCAGCCAGTCACGCAGTTCCTTGCCCGTCCTTCCACCGGGATTGATAGCCTTCCTCAGCCAGTCTTCCGAGTTGGCATCCTCCGCCATGTAACGGTAGGTCTGTGAGACGAACTGTCCGCCATGACGCCAGTCGAAAGTGGCACTCAGGACAAAACCTTTATAAGACAGGGAGGTCTGTGCCCCGAAAAGGAAATCCGGGTTGTAGTTTCCGATCTTGTTCCGCACATCGGCCACTTTGATCTCCTGCCATTCCATATCACTGCCTCCGATGATGGGATATCCGTAATAAGGAGAATCGGGATCCGTCACTTTCAGGATCTCGGCATCATACAGATCTCCTATATCGTCTCCTTCATAGGCCCAGGCACCTCCTTTGGCATCGCTCCAGAACTTGATAAGGTCCACACCCGGAGCGATCTTCGTCAGTCGTGTTCTGTTACGGGAAAAGTTCACCGACACATCCCATATAAGATCATGTGTTTTCAGCGGCACACCCCCGACGGTGAACTCCCAGCCCCGGCTCTCAATAAGACCGGCATTGACGTTCACACTGCTAAAACCGGAGGAGGTAGCAATGGGGATATTACGGATGATCTGGTTTTTGTTATCTATATTATAATAGGTACCTTCGAAATGCACCCTGTCGCCGAATAATCTCACCTCGGCACCTGCCTCCCAGGAAGTAGCCTCCTCAGGTTTCAGGTTGGGGGTCAGGATCGTGCCGGGCTTGGCCAGACGGGTGGCATCTCCCCACTGCCCTACATCGCCGTAAGTGGGATAGAGCTGGTAAGGAGGGGCATCGTTTCCCACGGTGGCCCATCCTCCCCTGATCTTCAGCATATCCACATTGTCCCCCATATGGAACATCTTATCCAGCAGCATGCTCAGGGATACCGAAGGATAGAAGTAAGACCTGCTCTCGGGAGGCAGCGTGCTCGACCAGTCGTTACGTGCCGTGAGGTCGAGGTAGATCATACTGTTGAAAGAGAGGTTGGCCGTACCATAAACACTGTAGATCGCTTTCTGGCTCAGACCGCTCCAGTAATTGAGCGAGCCGCTCTTGATATTCCGCACATTATATACATTAGGCACGATCAGTCCGGCCCCCGACTTGGAGGAATTGCCGGCAGAAGTGCCTTTGCGGTAAAGAGCATTCCCTCCGGCAGAGACCGTCATACCGAACTTGCCGAAGGTCTTGTTATAGGTGGCCAGGAAGTCGGCATTGCGTTCATAGTTCTGTATGTTGATGATCCCGTAAGCTCCGTTGTTGGGCTCTTTGGTGTAGCTGGGCGGGATCTTGGTCTCACGCCGCTCCCCGTAACGGTCGATGGAGTAGCGTCCCCGCAGGCTTAGCTCAGGGAGCACCTGCCAATTGAGGATCAGGTTGCCGAAGATGCGGTTGCGGTTGAAACCGTTGTCCACCTCATAGGCAAGGAAATAAGGATTGTTGTATTGCCCGTTGGAAGGAGTACGTTGCTGTATACCTTCCTGTCCCGGCTCCCAGTAATCTTTCAGCAAGGTAATGGGGATGTTCAGAGGCACCTTATAGGCCCATTCCAGGGGATTGGTACCCCGGTTACTGGATGGACGGTTGTTGGCCCAGGTGTTCACTACACCGATATTCGTTGTGAAGGTCAGCTTTTTCGTAGCCCTGATATCGGAACCGATCGTGAGGTTGTTACGGTGCAGGTCCGAGCCCGGCACAATACCCTTGTTCATCATATTGGTCACCGAGATGCGGTAATTGGCCATCTCCGTACGGTTCATGATCGACACGCCGTTGGTGGAGGTGATGCCCGTCTGCACAAAATTGGCCATATTGTTGGGGTAGGAGACCAACGGAATAGGCACCTTGTTGCCGTTGGCGTCCAGCGGGCTTTGCCACTGTATGGCAAAGTACCCTTTGTCGCACTCCGGTCCGGCGCCGGCGGCCTGTGCCGGATCAATGACCATGGTTTTATTGCCGAGGATCTCGGGCGTGAAAGGAAAATAACCCGAAGAAAAGTGTTTTTCCGTGTCAAAATACCGGTAAGGCATGTCAAAGACGGTGTTGGTGCTTACATTTACCGTTACCCCCTTGCTTTTCTTTCCCTTTTTAGTGGTGATCAGCACCACACCGTTACCGGCGCGAGAACCATACAGGGCTGCGGCGCTGGGGCCTTTGAGAATGGACACGCTCTCTATATCATCGGGATTCAGGTCGGAAATGGCATTCCCATAGTCCACGATGTTGCGGTCGCCGATCTGGCTGGTATTGTTCAGCCCGTTGATCATCGGCACGCCATCCACCACAAAAAGAGGCTGGTTGTCACTGCTCAGGGAGGTAGCTCCACGGATCACCACGCTCACGGAGGAGCCGGTCCCTCCGGTGGAGTTAATGGTCACCCCTGCCACCTTGCCTGCCAGGGCATTGACCACGTTCTCATGTACCACCTTGTCCAGCTCATCGCCCTTCACTTTTCCTACGGCAAAACCCAGAGATTTCTCCTGACGGGTTATGCCCAGGGCCGTGACCACTACCTCACCCAGTTTTTTCACGCTCTCTTTCATCACCACATTGATGACGCGCTTGTTGCCTACTGTCACCTCCTGGGACTCAAAACCGACAAAGGAAAAAACCAGGGTGGCACCGGCATCAGGCACGGTGAGCTTATACCTGCCGTCCGCATTGGTGATCGTACCATGCTGGCTTCCCTTGACCAACACAGTCACTCCGGGCAATCCCTGACCATCTTCCGAGGTCACCTGCCCGGATACTTCTATCCCCTGCTGCATAAGGGAGAGAGCATCGCCCCTGGCCGCAAAAGCCGGAATTACCGGTTGCAACATCAGAACAACACCCAAAACCGCCGGCAGAAGATACTTTTTAATTATAAAAGATCTGTGTTTCATAACAAAGCAGTTAAGTTTAGGTTAAAGAACAAGAGATTACAGGTTAATAAAGCTTATCAGGAATTCTCCATTCCCGTTTTAAAATTAAACATTTCCGGTAATTTTTTTTAAATTTATATGAATATTTGACCTTTTCCCCAAGAGAAGGACGATTTTTTTCTAACAATGATAAAATTCCATAAAACAATATCAAAATACCATATATAAAAAGCCGTTCTTTTACGTCTTATTATAACTTTCTGAAGTTACACAAATAAAATAAAGATCATGACGCAGAAAAAAGCATTGTACAGGACCCTCGGGACATCTTTTGTGATCGTTTTTGCACTGGTTCTGACCTCCTGCAACGGAGGAAAAAAGTTTTCCGGATATCTCACCACGGCAGGCAGCGGCACCGACCAGTTCAAGGTGATTGTGGTCAAAGGCACCCCTTATGAAATGGGGTACCAGGAGGGCACACTCCTGAAAGATGACATCAAAACGTGTCTGTCCACTTTTCTGACAGCAGCACAGCATGAGGCCCCCGAGGCATTCAGCGATGCAGCCCTGGACAAAGCATGGGAGATCAATGCGCCTTTTATCGATGATCGCATCAAAGAGGAGATGCAAGGTCTTTCTGATGCTACGGGCATAGATATCCGGGAGATCCGCCGTGCCCACATGACTCCCGTAGTAGGCACCTATTCCTGCAGCGGTGTGGTAGTATGGGGGAAAGCATCCGCCACCGGCCATGCCTACCAGATCAGGAACCTGGATTTCTCCAAAGATGCCGGCCTGCAGGACCATCCGCTGGTGGTGGTATATGTCCCTGACAAGGGGGCTACCCAGGTGAACGTATCCTTCGCAGGCTACATAGCCTCCCATACCGGCATGAATGCCAACCATCTTGTCTTCGGTGAGATCGGCGAATCTCCCCGGTCCGAATTCCCTTATGACATCAAAGGAGCTCATTTCAGCTTCCTCTTCCGCAAGATGATGTATGATGCCACCAGCCTGGACAATATCATCCACACGATCGAGACCACCCCGCTCATCAAACGGTATTTCCTCTTTTTCAGCGACGGCCGCCCGGCATCCATGGGAGGCGTCAAAGTGCTGGTATCTACGCCCGACTCCGTCAAATACCACATCTGGAGAGACAACGACTCCACCGACATCGATGCACCCAATGTGCTGCCTTATGTGGTTTACAATACCATGAACAACCCGGTAGCCTTTAAAATGCTTAAAGAGAATTACGGTAAATTCGACGCAAAAAAGATGATCGATCTCTCCCGGGCCGTGGCCGACGAAGACGGCAATCTGATGGATGTCGTGTATGACGCCACCACCATGGAGATGTGGATCGCTTATGCCAACGGTATGGAAGATGCCTCCAGACAGGGATATGTGCACATCTCCCTGGATGATATTCTGAAAGAGGCGGGAGTGAAGAGAACGATGATCGATGAACGACGAATGATGAAGGATATGATGTACAGACGCAATATTGCGTCTATTTCAATCCGGGACCTAAAACATAAAATATGGAACATGACGTACAGACGCAATTTATTGCGTCTCTCCTCAATACCACTAACCTTATATTATGAAGAAGACCCTCTGCATCATCCTGTGTCTGTTATTGGCCGGTTTCATCGCCTGGCAGAACCTTGTCGGTGTTGGTGAGGTCAGGCTGCCGGTGTCCGAATATTATAACTATGATCATGACCTGCCGCTGCTCGATTCGGTAAGGCAGATAACGGACACCACCGCCTACGATCTGTACTATGTTACCTACCGCAGCGTACACGACCGGCGGGTTACAGCCCTACTCTCGGTCCCGAAACAGGTCAGCGGACCTGTTCCGGTGGTACTCCTGCTGCACGGTCTGGGCGACCGGAAAACGGTCGACTACATAGAAGCAGGCAACAAGTATCTCCTGGATGCCGGTTATGCCGTGATGCGCATCGATATCTGCAATCACGGTGACCGGAAAGTATACGATTACGATTTTGACCTGACCGACGGGCTCCGTTACTGGACACGTGATATGGTGGCCCAGACGGTTTTTGACCTGCGGCGGGCCATCGACTTCATCGAAACCCGGCCGGAGCTGGACGCTGATAAAGTGGGCTTTATGGGGATCAGCCTGGGGGGTATCACCGGCACCATCTTTTGCGGGGTGGATACCCGCGTGAAGGTGCCCGTGATCATCCTGGCCGGCGGACAGCTCAACCTGATGTTCGGGGAGAAAGCCCTCTCTCAAAAGACCAAAGACTTTCTCAGCGTCATCGATCCGATCAATTTCGTCCGGATGATCTCCCCCCGGCCCCTGCTGATGATCAATGCCAGCAACGACGACGTGGTGCCTCCCGTTACCAGCAAGCTGCTGTACCGGAAAGCAAAAAAACCCAAGGAGATCATCTGGTACCCCGCCAAACACCATACCCTGCCCATTGACAAAGCGTATCCGGAAGGGATCAAATGGTTCAATGAGTATCTTAGGAATGACGAACGATGAAAGAAGGCAAAAGTAAAAAGGCAAAAGGAATAATGATCGATGAAGGATGATCGACGAATAATAAAAGATATTAATTGTAAAGACGCAATTTATTGCGTCTCAAGTAATGATCGTACAGACGCAAATTGCGTCTTATCGATCCACGCAGCTAACCACGAACCACAAACTACGAACCACGAACCACGAACTACAAACCACGAACTACAAACCACAAACTATTGATTCTTCTCTATGATCAAATTTCTTAAGATCTTTGGGATCACGTTAGCCGTTCTGCTGATCCTGGCCTACTTCTACATCCTCCTCCCCGTGTGGGGGATCCCGTTCAACGGGCAACGTCACGGCCGGCCGCCGCTGACGCCTTCGTGGGCGCTGGAGTGCTGGCTGTGGGAGGATGATGAAAACACAGCGGCCCGTGTGGATGAGCTGCTTCAGGGATATAAAGAACATGATATCCCCGTGCGCACCATTCTCATCGACAGTCCCTGGAGCCTG
>WFRO01000139.1 GCA_015486475.1 Bacteroidales bacterium | reverse complement strand
TGCAGCGAGTCGGGCTCGGAGACATGTCCCGTCGTGGAGGTCTCCACACATACCAGCCATGCCGCAGTGTCTACCGACGACTGATGCCAGGTGACCATGACCACATTGGGATAGTCGGGGTCGGGGACCTCCACATCTGCCTGCCACCCGACGGGGGTGAACTGGTATTTCGATCCGGCCCGGAAAGCCACCCTATACTCCAGCGGTTCGAGCCCGGAGGCTGCCACATCCTGGGGACCCCGGAAATCAATAACGACCGGAATGATATCCTTGGGCTCGTCGTCTTTCTTTTTCTTATTACAGCCGCTCACTGCCACTACAAGCAGTACCAGCACCAGCATCCATCCCACATTCTGTCTTTTCATCATCGTCAATTTTTCTACTGCTTATCACTACAAAGACTCTTCTCGTACAAAATATGTACCAGGCTGCAAATATCTTAAAAAAATCCGGAAAAAGTTCAGCAGACAGAACGTTTTAACCCAAAATCAGCAATAGAAAATCGCAAGCGCTTTTCATTGCCGATCGATTAAGGATTTCATCGGTTTTGGCGAATAACCAAAACCGTGAACTCCTGGATCGGGGTTAACCCCAGTTAACGCATTAGTTCAGCTAATACTTAACTTCCTAATGCGTAATCTGGGTTTAATTTTTTCAATGTTGCAGGATCACCTTGAGCACTTCGGCCGGCCGGCCCGATCCTTCCGGTTCAACCGCTATGATGTAAAGGCCGGCATCCAGCGGGGACAGGTCCAGATAAAAGGTCTTTTCCCGCACCTGTTCTTTCTGCAGGCATACCTGACCGGTGATGTTGTAAACTGTGATCCTTTTGGGCGTATCATCTTTCAGGTCGAGGATAAATTTCCCGTTGCCGGGGTTGGGATAAACCGAGAAGCGGTGGTCCCTGACCTTTCCTACGGCGGATATCTCCGTGCCGGTAGAGAACTTCACGGAAGTGGCCGGTGCCGCATTGCCGGAGTAGTCTTCCAGCACCTCATCCAGCGCCACCAGGAAGGTCTCATCGGCAGCCAGGGAATCCGCAGGTGTCAGAATGATCTGTGTCTTGTCCGTCGTCACCGAGGCATTGCAGGGAACGGCTTCCCCATATCCGCCGTTGCTCAGGAAGGTAAAAAGGGTATCCACGTTCTGGTAGTTCAGCTCCTTCCCTCCCTGCAGGCGCACCGGCTCGGAGAAGGTTACGGTCACCACAGCATCCCGCGGCACATTGGCCGTGTCGGGAGTGATCGTCACCGACGGCGGGTCATTATCCTCTTTTTTCCCTTCCAGGAAGACCTGCTGTGCCAGGTAGAGATGAGGATATTCCGACTGTATGGTCAGCACATCCGTGATATAACCGGTTTGGGCATCCTGCGGATAATAGGCGATGGTGATATCCTTATCCCCGTGGGGAGGCAGTTCGACAGGAAAGTTATCCTTCACGGTAAAGTTCGTGGTACGGGTGAGGTATCCCGTGATCTTCAGAACGCTGTCGGTGTTGTTATGCAGTGTGAGCAGGTACTCACTCTCAGTATAACCGTCCCACATGCCAAAATTGACGGTGTCAACGGCTGTCACAAAGACTTTGTGTTTCCAGGTGGATTTAGCCACTCGGGTAGCAAAACTATGGGCAGAATAATCCATTTCGATAGCCACAGAACCGTCCGGATGATATTCGGTAAATGAAGGTGTTGCGGGACCCCAGTATACCAGCAGATCCCCACCGGGAAGCATCTGCTCTCCTCCGCCATGATCTGCATAAAGCATGGGATCATGGTACTGTCTGCGGATCAATGTGGCTGTTTTGTTCACTTCATCAAGCTGATATTCCACCACACTGGTCACCTGTGGCTGATGAAGATTCCCATTGTCAAATATCATAATATCCCCATTGGGAAGCTTCCGAACCGTATGCGGATGAGAAAAACGGATGGTATCATTCAAAAAATTGAAATCATTGTTTTTCCCTCCCAGGCGCCAGATGATATCACCCGTGCGACGATCGATCTTGGTGATCTCGTCAAAATGACGGCAGGATAACAGAAAACTTGTATCAGAATCAAAAAACACAGAATTGGCATGGAGATAATCCACAGTACTGGCGGTAAGATCTACCAAAGGAGAATCCTCATTGGCATCTGTGATACTGAAATGCTCCCAGGCTTTCCAGGTATACAACAGGTTCCCCTCCCCGTCAAATTCCTGGAGCACCAGATCCTTGACCGTGGCATCCACATGTCCGCCATATTCCGTCAGATCAACCGTCCGGAGCTTTCTGCCCATCATCAGCACATGACCGTTCTCATCCAGGGCAAAATCATGTCCATCCAGTGCATACCCAACGGTATTGAAGGTATCCACCTTGTGAAACATGGAATCGATCTTAAAATAGATCTTTTCAGGACCTTCCAGCATGTAGATATAACCGTCTTTCACCCTTATCCCGGCAGCCATATCATTCACCAACCGGAAATAGACGGGCGTACCATAATTGTCAATGATGGTAAAATAATTAACATCATCCACAAAATGTTTTTTGGTAGCAATAAAGAAATATCCGGGTGCAGGATCATGGTTCTGTGAGATCCTGATCGGGGGAAAATACTTTTCCAGATCGGTGGAGTCCTGGGCACGGGCGCTGGTGAACAGACCTAAAGTTACGAACAAGCCCAAAACAACGCAAAAACGGGGGAAAGCTGATCTACGAAACATAAACATTGTATTAATGGTTGAAAAATTAAAGTTCTTTATTCTTAAGATGCAGGAAAGATAAGCAATTTCCTTTTTTTTAAAAAAATGACCTGCTCTATCTGATCATTAGTTTCCTTACACTTTTTTTGCCGTCATCCCTTGTGATCACGACCAGGCAGAGGCCGGGGGACACGCCCCGCAGCGACAATCCTGTTGCCGGGGAGGTGACCTGCTTCTCTCTCAGCAGGATCCCCGTCAGGGAATAGAGTCGGACGGTCCAGGGTTGCCGGAGATCTGTCTCTATCCTGATGTTTTCCCGGGCAGGGTTTGGGAAGATCGTAATATCATCTTTCTCACGGAGCACTTTCTTTCCCAGGACCTGACCGGTAGAAAAATATTCCTCTTTCACCGGCACCCGGTTGTCCATGTAATCCGACAGCACATCGTGGTAAGAGACATAATAGATCTCATCTCTTTCGAGCAAACGGTCCGGCATCACAGCAATGCTGTCTCTGGCAGTGCTGATCACGGCCCGGAAAGGGATCTTTTCTCCCTCCGGCCCGTTTTTTCGGAGGATCACCACCGAATCGACCCCGGCATAGTCCAGCTCCCGGCCGTCGGTCCTTCGCACCGGCTCGCTGAAAGTGATGCTGATCAACGGGTTCAGAGGAACATTCGCCGAATCGGGCAGGATGGTCACCTGCGGAGGATCATGATCCTCTTTTTGACCATACAGCCAGATCTGTCTTCCGATCCAGCGGATGGTATCATCAGAATAAAGGGTCATCACATCTCGCCGGTAGCCCCATTGCGCCTGCACAGGATAAAAGCCGACGGTCAGGGTCACCTCACCGTTCCCCGGGATCTCCAGGGGCAGGGAGTCCATCAGGAAAAAAGAAGGATCATGGTTCACGTACCCTTTTAAAGGAAGTGTATCGGGCAGGTTATTGTACAGCACGATCTGGCGGGTCAGGGTATCTCTGCCGTTCCACATCCCCAGGTCGAGGGTGTCTGCCGAGGGCACAAATATGCGGGGCTGCCAGTTGTATTTGAACACCTGCCGGCTGAAGCTATGCTCCGAAAAATCGAACTCGACCGCCACCGTACCGTCGGGATGGTATTCGGTGAGCGAAGGTACCGTATTGCCCCAGTCCACCAGCGTATTGCCATTCGGGATACGGAAGGTGGAACCGATATATACCGACATAACGTCGGGGGTATGACGGAATCTTTTTATGAGTGTAGCGGTCATGTTTTTCTCGTCGAGGGCGTATTCCACAGCGCTGGAGAAGGGAGGCTTATGATAGTTGCCGTTATCAAAAAGGAGTATGTGACCGTTCTTCAGTTTTCGTATGCTGTGCTGGTGACTGAAACGTATGGGATCGTTGATGAAAGTAAACATATTGTGTTTCCCGCCCAGCCGCCAGATGATATTGCCTGTACGGCGGTCCACTTTGGTGATCTCATCCATATGACGGCTGGAGATCAGAAAGCTGGTATCCGAATCTACCTCCACGCTGTTCAGGTGACAATAATCCACAATGCCGGCCGTCAGGTCCACATAGATCGACTCCTCATTTCCGTCGGTCACCTCAAAATGTTCCGAGGTTTTCCAGGTATAAAGCAGATTCTTGTTCTCATCAAATTCCTGGATCACAGATTCGAGCACGGTAGCATTCGGGTTGCCTCCTTCGACCACCTTGCTCATGTCTCTGTGTACCTTATCGATTCCGATAAGGAAGACATGTCCGTCATCAGATACAGCATAATCATGGGAATTCAGGTCATACCCCACGGTGGTGATGCTGTCGGTCAGTTGCAGGAGATCATTCATGAAATAGAGATAATCCGTTTTCCAGGAGAGGAAAGCCAGCCTGCCGTCCGGCACCTGTGAAAAAGCCAGCACGGGATATTCCATCCTGCGGAAAAAAACAGGGATGCCCTGGTTGTCCACCATCGCCAGATAGGCATGGTACATGGTATCCATGGAGGAGGGAGCAGCCAGGAAAAAGTATCCCGGCGCCGGATCGTTGGAAGCATTGATCCTGATATCCGGATAAAAATCTATCACCGATCCCTGGCCGTGCGAAACCCGGGGAAGAGCCATAAAGCAAGACAATACTACTATGAAAATGATGCTACTTTTTCTCTCCATGCCTGTCTTCCTGCAATACAACATCCTTTCAGGGATCCTTTCTACCCGGAACCACACGTGCTGAAAGGGTCTTCCGTGGAAACACAAAGGTAGAAAAAAAGGAGTTGAATTGCTCCAACTCCTTTTTTCGTTTCATCTGCCCCTGTTATTTCCTGGGCAAAGGCTTCAGATCGCCTTTGAAATTCCAGGTATCGTCTTTCACATAAGAGGGGATCTCAAGGCTTTTCTTACCCGTAAGTGATTTCTCCCCATAGAGTTCGCAGGGGAAACCACCGGAATAAGAGTCATCCCAGTAAGCCTGATAAGGTATGACCAGAACGATCTTCCCTTCGCAGCCTACCCAGTAGGCAGGAGCTGTTCTCGGGCCGATGTAATAGTTGTATGCATCCTCTGTCTGGGTGGCGAACTGGTTGTCGAAAGATATGCTTCCGTCCACATTGATGGTAAGGACAGCGGCATTCCCTCCGGTAACCGTTTCACCCCAGTAGTTGGGACCGTACAATGCATACCAGAACCCATCGGAAACGGTGACAGTCCTTTTGTTTTTGTCCTTGACGGCCACGGTAAAGGTAACGTCATCGTCATTGATGCCATAGGCATTGTGGTCATATCCTTTGTATTCTCCGGCAAAATCGCTGAAGTTCTCTATAGGACAGTAATCAATGATGGTCACATCAAATTTGGAGGTATCAGCAACCATACCCTGGCTATTGGTCTCGATCATATAGAGGGTCACGACGCCCGTTTCAGAGAAATCCATCTTACACTTCCAGGGTTGCTCAATGCTGGGGGTCACGGTAGCGCCTGATCCCAGCACGCCCCACTGGAAAGTGGAGAAGTACTTGTCGTTGCTGTTGAACAGGAACGCTTCATAAGCCCTCGAGAATCCCACCGGAGCCAGTGGCGAGCCGGAGAGCTGCAGGTTGGTGAAAGGAGCGATCTTGTCAGCACTGTTCACCAATGTGTCGGTCCGGCTGGTGGTTTTCCCGCCGTGGGTCGTCTCGGTAACTTTCAGCACGATGGTCGTATCGGCGTCGGAGTTGAGCTGCAGGCCTTTGGTAAAGGTCTGGTCATCACCTTCATAGCCGGGTAGCACGATGATGTTGCCATCGCCGCTGAGCAGCTCCCAGGTAAACTGGGAACCACCCCGGGCAGGTACCTGCATCGTGTAGGTCCTCCCGATCTGGATCGACGAGGGTGCCGAAAGGGTTTTGATCAAAGGAATAACATTATTCCAGTCATAACTCTCCCTCGCTTTGTCAATATCGGACTTGGTACATCCGACAATGAGCAGGGAGGCTATGACGATCACACCTGTTAATATGGAAAATATTGTTTTTTTCTTCATGGTCATATTATTTTATGAATTCAAACAGATTATTTATCACACGTTGCACCTACCGGTGAAACCAGTCCGTCATATCCTTTCCAGCAGCCTTTCGAGAGATCCTCAGGTTTGTCAGTGGTATAGTTCGGATAGCTGATGATCTCGAGCTCGGCAGCGGGAACGGGGAAATGGAGGGGTGTTCCTTCCTGGAGCATATCCCTTCTTCTCATATCGAAGTATCCGGTGCCCCCCTGGGTCAGGATCAGTTCCACATCTCTTTCGTAGAAGATGATCTCCAGGGCTTCGTCCGCTGTTGCGGGAGCTACGTCAGGCAGGCCGCCCCGCACCTTGCGGGCGCCATTGGGATCGTTGAGGATGGCAGCTGCGCCGGCTATATCGTTATTGGCACGCACGAGGGCTTCGGCGATCAGCATGTCGTTCTCCCATTTACGGAATGAGGGAGCCGGACCCTGCCACAGCTCCAGCCAGTCGTCATACCTTTTATAACGATAGTGTGAAAAGTGATAATAACCTCTTTCGGGACGGAAGTTATTGTCAGACAGGAACTGAAAGTCGGAAGCCAAACGACCGTCATCGGATTCGGCCTCACCCGGGTCTTCACCGTTCTCGGTGTTCCAGCTTGCATTGTCATCGGGCCATCTTGAGGGATAAACATGATCCATCAGGTTAATGATCCTGTGGTCGATCCTTACCCAGCCGGGATATACGCCATACCCTTTCAGGTTGTCCCACCAGGTATTGTCATCCATATCGGGGGCCAGCGTCCAGGTAATGCCATTCTGGGCATACGAAAGGACTTTGCTCCAGTCGACAGCAGCATTCTCGGCAGCCGTACGCGGTGTATAGGCCAGGATCCGGGCAGCAAAGCTGTTGGCCAGCTGTGTGAGTTGGCCTTTGGTAAGGTTATATCCACGGATGAAACCATCAGGTAAGACAAAATCATCCGAAGAGTTCATGGTCGAGATGGCCTTGTCGAGGAAAGCCACACCGGCAGCCGAGACCTCTGAATAGGGCTTGAACTCGAGTGTAGCCAGGTCGGTGTTCCAGTCGATGATGTTGGCCTGGTCATAGATGAGTCCCAGATAGCCATGCACAACACCCTGGATGAAATAACACCAGGCACGGATCATGTTGGTCACGTCCACCCCGTTGTCAATGATCTGCACAGCCTCATCGCCGTCGATCTTTCTCAGCACATCGTTCACCTGGGACAAAGCCGAATAGGAGCTGTTCCAGAAGTTCCTGTTGACATAAGCATAGCTATATGTTATGTCATTGTTGAAAGGCTTCCTCGGCTCGGAGGAAAGGTCTTTCATGGCAGCATTCCCCCAGGAACAGGTGTTCTGGTCGGCCATGGTACACATAGCGAGCCCGGGGCCGCTGTATTCCTGGATCGCATTGTGCCAGACCCGGAAAGCACCACCTGCCAGCTTGATCAGGTCGGAGGGAGTCGCCAGCACGTCGTCCGTATCAGGCTGGTTGTAGTTCACGACATCCATATCGACACAGCTGTAACTGATCAACCCGATACCGAAAACCACAAGATATACAAGTTTGAAAAATTTGTTTTTCATAGTTTTTTCGTTTTTGATTTCAACTCCAATTAAAATTTCAGCTCAATGGAACCTGTAAAGGTACGGTAGTTAGGATAAGAGAACTCATCCCATGCCTGTACGGTAGCATCA
Organism: Bacteroidales bacterium; assembly: GCA_015486475.1. Classification (GTDB taxonomy): domain Bacteria; phylum Bacteroidota; class Bacteroidia; order Bacteroidales; family VadinHA17; genus DRPN01. Next base: position 1,813 of record WFRO01000139.1, on the reverse strand, counting down.
CCGGCTCCTTCGGTGGTACCGATCTCAGGATCGAACCCCGGATAGTTGGTGAATGTATAAAGGTTCCTTCCCTGCACCCCGATACGCAAATACTTGAAGAACTTAAAGAACTGCTTGTTGAGCGAGTAATAAACAGAGAGTTCACGGATCTTCACATAGGTGCCATCGTAGACGAAGTGTGACGAGGGAGCTGCCACGTTGTACTGCGACTGATAGTAGTCAAACGCCTTTTTCTGATAATCGGGCAGTCCGTACACATCCTGGTCGGCCGACCGCATATCCCTGTACATCCACTGGTTGGTCAGGTTGTAGATGTCGCCGCCATCTTTCCAGTCAAGGAGGAAGTAAACGGTGAATCCGTAGAAATTGACCGTATTGGCAAAGGTCATGTGGAAATTGGGATTGGCATTGCCGATCTCCTGGATCCTGGGATTTCCATTGTCATCCAGGTCCTTGACAATGGTCTCATACTTGGTACCTTCCGTACCCATGGGGATCACATAACCATCGCTGTTGATAGTGTACTGGTCCCTGTCATAACCGGCGGGCAGATCATCCAGTGAACGGAGGAATTTCTCGCCGTAGAGCATTCCGAAAACGCCACCTTCCTCGATCCGGTAAGTACCGGGAGAGGTGGAGTTCCCGCGGGCACCCATGGTGAAGGGTGGCACATCCAGTTTGGAGATCCACTGCTTGATATGGGTAAAAGTGACATTGGCGTTCCAGTTCACTTTGCTGGTTGTGATGATGCGGGCACCCAGCGTAGCCTCGATAGCATTGGAGCTCAGCGTACCCATGTTCTGCCACTGGTATACATAACCTGAACTGGCAGGCAATGGGACGGGCCAGAACTGGTCTTCGGCATTGGTACTGGAATATACGAACTCGAAGTCGAGCCTTTTGACGATCTCGGCATTCAAACCGACCTCAAATTCCTTGACCAGGGAGGGCTTGAGTTTTCTGTTACCCAGCGTGTATTTCGACACATTACCACCGGAAAGGGTATACGTCTCATACTGTGCGTTCCACGGAGGACGGTTCCCGGAGGTACCGTAAGCGGCACGCACCTTTAGTTCGTCGATACCGGGGATAGAGATGTCCTCGGTGATACGGTAAGCACCGGACACCCTGAAGTAGGATTTCCATCTTTCATCGGCCCCGAACTGGGAGGCCCCGTCGTAGCGGTACAACAGTGAACCGATGTACTTGGCTTTGTAGTCCATATCCAGTATGGCGAAGATGTTTTGTGCAATGGTCTCTCCCTGATAAGAGCTGTTGTGGATCTTCGTCTGATCGATGGCCGGGAAGTTGGGAATGTTCCGGACAGCGAAATCATGACCGTTGGTGCTGAACCCTTTCCAGCGGTTGTTCTCGAAGAGGTAGCTGGCTTTCACCTTGGTGGTCCAGTCGCCGAACTGCTTGTTGAAGTTCAGGGTGGCCATCAAAGTCTGATAGAAGTTGTTGCCCCAACCCTTGCTCAGGTAACCTTTGGTACCACCGGTATTGTAAGATCCCAGGGTAAGGTAACCATAAGGCTCATAGTAGCTGCTGTTGTTATCCTGCTTCTCGAAGGAGTATTGGACATCGGCTTTCAGCCACGGTGTAAAGTTGTATGCAAATTTGTAACTCGACAGGATCCTGAAATGGTTGGTATAGCTATCGACATTGGCCAGCGGATAGAGGGGGTTGGTAGTGGTCCCGAACTGGTCAACTTTAAGCCTGTAGGGAGAGCCGTCGGGGTTCTTGGCATACAGGTCCATGTCGGGCTGCAACTGCATCAGTGAAAAGAAATCCATCCTCCCGTTATCCTTGC
>WFRO01000138.1 GCA_015486475.1 Bacteroidales bacterium | reverse complement strand
CAGGCTGATGCGTAACATACGTGAGGAAAAAGGCTACACCTATGGCATCACCTCGACCGCCAGGCCGTTGCAGAGGGATGCCTACCTGAGCATACGCGCCGAGGTGGGTGCTGAGGTGTGCAGGCCTGCCCTCGACGAGATCTACAAAGAGATCGAAAAGCTGCGGAAGACCCCTCCCGGCAGGGAGGAGATGTCCCTGGTACGCAATTACCTCATGGGCAGTCTGCTGCAATCGCTCGACGGCGCCCTGGCACGCAGCGACATGGTCAAAAGACTGGTGGCAGCAGGCGTTCCCTTCGATTACCTCGACCGGTTCGCCGGGCAGGTCCGCAGCATGACCCCGGAACGGGTGCAGGAAATTGCTGTGCAATATCTTGACCCTTCTGACATGACAGAGGTGGTGGCCGGAAAATGCAACGGCCGGTGACACGGGAAAGACCGGATAAAATGAAGAAAAGCCAGAAAGACATAACATCCTCCTCTCCTCCCCGGACACGGGGGCGATCCTTTTCCGGAAAGGGAGCAATGCTCTTTCTCCCGGCTGTTTTTTTAATTTTTGCCGTTTCCCCCCTTTTTGCCCAGGATACCATCTCGCCGCTTCCGCCGCGGCTGCTGTACATCACCGTGGAACCGCCCACAGGGGATGTATCCCTTTACTGGCAACTGAGCCCGGACAACGATGTTGCCGGATACATCATTTACCGCTTCAATGAACTTTCCGGATGGGTACCCGTTGATACCCTCCACGACCCGTCTGTCTCCCAATACAGTGATGTCACGGCCCATGCCAATCTTTTCACCGAAGGATACGTCATCGCTGCTTTTGACACAGCTCTTAACCTGAGTCCACTGACGGACGCGCATACAACCGATCTCCTGCGGGCGGATTTCGATTCCTGCGGAGCTTCCGTTTCCCTGGCATGGACCGGTTACAAAGGGTGGGGCGACAGTCTGACGGCCTATGCCGTTTACGGGAAAGAGGGCCGCGGACCTTACCGCCTTCTGGATTCCCTGCCGCCGGGGGTCACGAAGGATACGATCTTACCGGTTCTCCCTGACAGTCTCTACTGTTTTATTGTCAGGGCTTATCACCATGACGGATGGATCTCTCTCTCCAACCGGAGTTGCGTGTGGACCCGCATGCCCTCGCCTCCCCTTTTCATCTCGTGTGGCGATCTGGATGTTACCGGGAGCAGCGAAGTGCATCTGCAGTTCCTGCCGGATACGGCTGCCGGTTTGCGCAATTATCTCCTGGTGCGCGGACCCTCTCCCTCCGGATATCCCGACACCCTCGCCGGCTGGACAGACTTTGCCGGGGGTGTGCTGGACTATACGGATGATACGGGCGACAGCATACGGCAGCCATTGTATTACCGATTATCGGCTGTCAACAGTTGCGGCAGGAGTATCCTCTCCTCCCGTCCTTTTACCGTGCCTGTCCCGCAGATCACCCACCATGACTTCGTCAACCTGGTCTCCTGGCCTTCTTCGCTCAGCTACGACAGCCTGACAGGGTACCGCATCTATCGCCAGACAGCCAACGACCCGCTCACCCTTCTGGCCGGGCTTCCGCCCACAGACACCAGTTATGAGGATGATATCCGCGACCTGCAATACCAGCCCGGCAACAACGGCACCTATTGTTACAGGATCGAAGCCGTGGGAACGAACCAAACCTCCCCCGGTGAAATGCACAGTTTCTCCCCGCTCATTTGCATCACGACAGAAGAGAACGTTTTCTTCCCGAACGCATTCACGCCCAACGGGGATGGCATTAATGATCTTTTCGGTCCTGTTTTTTCCTATGCCCCTGCCTCCTATCACCTGATCATCCGTGATCGCTGGGGAACGATCCTTTTTGAGAGCGAGGACTATCTTAAGAAATGGGATGGCAAGGACTTACAGGGACGTCCGGTCGTCGCCGGATCCTATGTCTATTACATCAACGCCCGCACTCCCGGTGGCCAAACCGTGAGAAAAACAGGACAGGTAGTGGTCATTTACCCCAGATAACATATAATTTTCCTGCATTTTGACTAATTTTGCAGGAAGAGGACGATCGAGATGACGGAAAAAGAGCTAACGGAAACGAAAAGT
>WFRO01000137.1 GCA_015486475.1 Bacteroidales bacterium | reverse complement strand
TGGACATCCCGCTGCGCTATCCTCCCTACTCCGCCAAAAAGCTGAAGTGGATCAAAAAATTCCTGAAATAGTTTTACCGTGGGTGAACCCTGTTTTCCGGGAAACGTCAGGTCAAAGTATTGCGTAAGGTCGGGCCAAAATGATAACTTTGTAAAAAAATCACTTTGCAGGAAGGACGGATCATAAAAGCCACCGGACGCTGGTACACGGTCGAAAGTTCTGACGGACAGCGTTACCGTTGTGCCGTGAAAGGGAAATTCCGGCTGGAAGGAAAAAGAACTTCCAGTCCCGTCGTGGTAGGAGATCTTGTTGAATTCGAGTCATACGGGGACGACGGGACCGGCCTGATCACCGGGGTGAAGGAGCGGAAGAACTACATCATCCGCCGGGCCTCCAACCTTTCTCATGAGTCCCAGATCATCGCTGCCAACATCGACCAGGCCATGCTCATCTGCTCGCTCGTGAAGCCCCGCACGCTCATCGGCTTCATCGACCGTTTTCTGGTGGCTGCCGAGAGTTTCCGCATCCCCGTCATCCTGGTCTTCAACAAAACCGATCTGTACGGCCCAAAAGAGCAGGAGAAACTGACAGAGCTGACCCGTATCTACCGGGACATTGGTTATGAGGTATTGCACACCTCCGTGCCGGAGAAAAAGAACCTGGAACTTTTTCAACAGTATCTCAAAGACCGGACGACCCTTCTGTCCGGCAACTCCGGCGTGGGAAAATCCTCATTGATCAATGCCGTGGAACCTTCCCTTCATTTAAAGACCGGGACCGTATCCGAAACCCACAAAACAGGCAGGCATACCACCACCTACAGCGAGATGTTCCCGCTGTCTTTCGGCGGATATATCATCGACACACCCGGCATCCGGGGCTTCGGACTGATAGAGATCGAAAAGAACGAGATCTATCATTTCTTTCCGGAGATATTCAAATATTCCAAAGACTGTGAGTTCTACAACTGCACCCATACCCATGAACCGGGATGCGCTGTCCGGGAAGCTGTTACCGAAGGGAAGATCGCAGTATCAAGATACAACAGCTATCTCGATCTCTTCTATGATGAAGAAAAGAAATACAGATGACCACGACCGTACATATTGATGATTTTTTTATCTTAGGCCTTTCATTAAAACCTGTTCATGAACGGGTGAAGACATAAATATGATCATTCTTCAGGGCTCATGACACATTCACTTATGAAAAAGATCAACATAATCGTCCCCCTGATCATTGTAATTGTCATTGTATCCAATGTTTATTATTTCCTGAACACCTATTATCTCCAGGTAGATTTCCAAAAGAACTTCCTTCTCAAACAAACCCAGATCTCCGGGTACGAGATCGAAAAGACCGGACAGGATTTTTTGAGCGACCTTAATTTCATCCTTTTTTCGGAAAATATCAATCGCTTTTTTACTGATCCCGTGGCCCGGGAAGATGTGACACGGAAGATCGAGATCTTCTATACCAAATACCAGAACCTCGTCACCGGGATGTTCCTGTACGACAACCAAAACCACGCTTTCACTTTTTACAGGGACGGCAACAACAAACGCATTTCCAATATCTTCATCACCCGCGAACAAAAACAGCTGGTCAGCCGGGAGCAGATCCGTTTTGAGAATGGGAAATATTTATATTATCTGCCGGTTTTCCAGAACAACCAGGTGAGCGGCAACATCGTAGTGGCCCTGGACCACATACGCTTCATCAGTTCTGTTTTTGAGAAATCCCACCTGGGCGAGATCCAATGGCAATGGCTGCTGGACGACAAAGGCCACATCCTTTTCAGCAACCTGCACGCCGACAGCCTCCGCATCATGGATGTCAATAAGATCGCCAAGGATATTTCCGGCGGCTTTCAGGGAGCCATCCTGCACAAGGTCTTCCTTTCCGGGAAAGAGATCAATGTGATCTCGGCCTATTACCCCACCACGTTCCTGAGCCGGGATTTCGGGATCGTTTTCTCCCTGCAGACCGATGTTATTCTCAAGACGATCATCAAGAATGCGATCATCCTGGCCTCCCTCACTTTTGTGCTGCTCATCCTGATCATAATAATCTTCATCGCTTTTGTGCGCCGCAAAAAAGAGGAAGAGCTCGAGCTCAAACAGTCTGAAAAGAACCTGCGAAGGATCCTTGAAAACATTCCGATCGGGATCATGGTGCTGGACAAAGAAAACCGTATCCTCTTAATGAACAACCAGGCACGTTCCACCTTCTCCATAACCCATGATCCGCCCCGCGAAGGAAAGGTCATCGGGAAATGGTTCTTCGAGGGGGTCCGCAACAAAATGCCGATCCTGCCGGGGGTCGATTTCGATGTACAGGATTTCCTGGTCCTGCATAAAGAGGATGCCGAATGGGTTCTGCTCAAAGAAGAGATCCCCATCATTTTCCAGGGCAAAGAGGCCCTTCTGGAAGCGATCATTGACGTGACACCCCTGGTCAAAGCACGCCGTCAGGAGGAAGCCGCCATCAAGGCCAAAGCGGAAATGATGCGCACCATGAGCCGGGAAATACGTCTGCCCCTGCGCCAGATCATGGAAATAACACGGAACATTCTCGACCCCGCCCAAAAAACCGGGCCCTCAGCCCTGGGAGATATCCGCTATGCCACCGATCTGCTGGTCTCCATTGTGGATGATATCCTTGAATTTTCGCGAATAGAAGCGGGCGAAATGATGCTCGAAGAGATAGGTTTCCGGTTGCGACAGGAACTGAAACTGGTTTTCAACAAGCACAAACCCCAGGCACAGAAAAAAGGCCTGCGCCTCCATGCCGTTTTTGAGGAGGATGTGCCGGATAACTACATCGGAGCTCCTTTCAAGATACGCCAGATCCTCACCCGTCTGATAGAGAACGCCATCGCTTATACGGACAAAGGAGAAGTAAAGATCCGTGTTTTTGCAGAATCCGTGGATGCAAGAAAAGTCCTTCTGGGATTTGAGATCTCCGACACAGGCCGCGGGCTTACGGAAGAAGAGCTGGACCTCTTCAACTCCAAACAGCTGATATCCACCCAAAACGAACAGGAAAATGAGGAGAAGGATGGCAGTGAACTGGGGATATCCATTGTGATCCAGCTTATCGAGATACTCAACGGGGAGATCCATTTTGCTTCGCCGGCCTCCCACAGTGATGAAGTAGCCCGGCAGGAAGGTATCGGTCCCGGCACAGCGGTGACGGTCAAAATACCTGTATTCCCCGACGAAAGATTCAAAAAGGAGGTGGATACGGAAAGTATCTCCGATTACTCGCAGATACGCGTATTGCTCATCAAGAACAACGATGAATCGGAAAACCATATCCGGGAATATCTCAAACATTTTGGCGTTGAGACCACCCTGAACTTCTACATGGAAAAGACCGTTCAGCTCATTGAGAACAATGCCGCCCATCCTGCTTCCCGCTATCACATTCTGATCATCAAGGATTCACCCTCCTTTGACGGATTTGATCTGTTGTATGAGCTTCATGAACGCGATCTGACCGGAAAGTACCTGATCATCATTGTCAGCTCCAACGACAAAAAAGGCAATTATACCCGGGCCCGGAAAATGGGGGCCGATTACTATCTGATCGATCCCGTTCACGGATCCGAATTGTTCAACATCCTCCAGGATAACTTTCCGAATATAGAGATGGAGAAAAAGGACATCAACATTTCGCTGGAAGATATAAGCCGCTCGAAAAAGATCCTGGTGGCCGAAGACAATCTGGTGAACCAGAAAATGATGCAGGGTTTTTTCAAAAACCTGGGGTTTGAGATCGATCTGGCCCATGACGGTCTGGAGGCCGTAGAGATGGCCACGAAACAGAAATATGATCTTATCCTTATGGACGTGATGATGCCCAACATGGATGGCTGGGAGGCTACCCGCAAGCTCCGGGACAAAGGGGTGACCACACCCATCGTAGCCGTCACTGCCGACGTCACCGACGATGCCGAGCAACGTTCACACGATTCGGGCATGAACAATTATATCACCAAGCCTGTCCGGCCGGAAGACATCAAAAAATTGCTGATCAAATGGCTTGCAGGAAGAAAATAATTTGATCGGCACATGCCTTTCACCGTTCCCATAGAAAAATTTCTGGAGTTATCCACCCGTCATCCCGTCGGGGATGTACGCACCCCTGCCGAGTTCCGTCAGGGACATTTCCCCGGCGCAGTGAACATACCCCTTTTCTCAGATGATGAGCGGGCCCTTGTGGGAACGATCTATAAAAAAAAGAGCCCGCAGAAAGCTTTTGACGAAGGACTGCGGATCACCGGTCCGAAAATGGTGTCGTATGTGGAGCAGGCCCGCAGTGTGGCCCGGGAAAATACGATCCTTCTCTATTGCTGGCGTGGCGGTATGCGCAGCGGGTCCATGGGCTGGCTTTTTGAGACCGCCGGCATGAAAGTCTATCTCCTGGAAGGCGGATACAAGGCTTTCCGGCGTTACGTCCGGGAGTCCTTTACACGTCCTGCCAACCTTATCGTTATCGGAGGCATGACCGGCTCGGGAAAGACCGATATCCTCCACGAACTGCAGAACATGGGTGAGCAGGTACTCGACCCGGAAGGGAGGGCACACCACAAAGGCTCTGCTTTCGGGGCCCTCGGCCAGCCGGAACAACCCACCACCGAACAGTTCGAGAACGACCTTTTTACCGACTGGCAAAAGCTGGACCTGCAAAAGCGGATCTGGACGGAGGACGAAAGCCGCTCTGTCGGCAGGGTGTTCATACCGGAAGAGCTGTTCCGCCAGATGCGAACCGCTCCGCTGATCTCGGTCACACTGGATATGCCTTACCGTCTCGACCGTCTTGTGAAGGATTACGGCCTGTTCAGTCCGGATGAGCTCAATGCTTCCATTTTAAAGATCACCAAACGCCTGGGCGGGCTCAATACCAAAAAATGCCTGGAAGCCGTTCAAAAAGGGGATCTGCGCGAAGCCGCCACGATCCTGCTGGGCTATTATGACAAATCCTACCAACACACCATGTCTGCCAGAAAAAATGAAAGGATCTTCCCGCTTCATCTCAAAGGCAGTGACCCTGCCGTTCATGCCCGGCAGGTCCTGGAATTTGCCAGGGAACACCTGGCCGGTTGATCTGCTGTCAGATCAATCTGAAAATAACGCATTAACCGGTCATCCCAGCCCCCTGACCATACAATAAGTTTGGAGTTACATGTCAACTTAATTATGACGCATCCAAAGCATCTTATACCCTTCGCTCCCCCTCGGTCCCCTAAAGGGGAAGTCCGCCCACAAATCAATAGACAGCGTGGGTGAGGGTTCCCCCTTCCTTGGGTACCGAAGTCCCGGTAAACCGGGACGGAGGTACCAGGGGGTCAGGGGGGCGGG
>WFRO01000136.1 GCA_015486475.1 Bacteroidales bacterium | reverse complement strand
GTTTTTTTTATTTATGAGAACATCCAAAAGTATTTTTATTTTCCTCCTGGCGGGATCATTGGTTTTTACAGCCTGTAACAACCAGCACCTATCCCAAAAAGGGGATCCCCTGCCTTCCTGGAATGACACGGAGAACAAACAGGCGATCCGGGATTTTGTCAACACGGTCACCTGTCAGGACAGTGCCGACTACATTCCCCCGGAAGCCAGGATCGCCGTATTTGACGATGACGGCACCCTGTGGGCGGAAAAACCGCTTTATTTTCAGTTGTATTTCATTTTCGACCGTATCCGGGCGCTGGCCCCGAAGCATCCTGAATGGAAAAAGGATAAGCTCATTCAGGCCGTAATGAATAATGACATTGACAAAGTGCGCAAATTCGGCGGGGAGGGGATGGCCCGGCTGATGGCCCTGACGCAGGCAGGCATGACCACGGAGGATTTCCAGGCGATCGTTACCCACTGGATCAGGACAGCCCGCCATCCGGTAACAGGAGAGCCATTTACAGAGATGATCTACCAGCCCATGCGGGAGCTGATCCGTTATCTTCAGAACCATGATTTTACCGTATATATTGCTTCGGTCGGAGGTCAGGATTTCATCCGGCCCTGGTCCTTGCAGGTTTACGGTATCCCCCCGGACCATGTGATCGGGAGCCGCCAGAAGCTCGAATATAAGGTTGTCGGGAAAAAACCGGTGCTTATGAGATTACCGGTAGTAGAGTTCGTGAACAATGAAGAAGATAAGCCTGTCGCCATCCATGAATTTATCGGCCGCAGGCCTGTGGTGGCCTTCGGTAACTCGGACGGGGACCTTCCTATGCTGGAATGGACCCGCTGGGGCAAGGAAAGATCACTGGTGGGTTTTGTGCATCATACCGATGCCAAAAGGGAATGGGCCTACGACCGTTCTTCCGCTATCGGACGCCTGAATAAAGGATTAGACCTGGCACACCAGCGCCACTGGTTATTGATCGACATGAAACAAGACTGGAAAACGATCTACCCTTATGAAATGAATAGAAAATAATTGCTATTTTTACAACGGCTGAATTTTGATAAAGATACCTGTCAACAGAAACAATCACAAACCACAAGCAATGAAACGAACCATCCTCTTATTTATCCTGCTGGCTTTTTTTTCGGCCCCCTGGATCTTTGCCCAGCAGGATACACTGGTTTTCCGGTACCGCCGGATGGCTCTGGATTACCAGCAACAGATCAAGATGGCAGAGAGTCGTCTGAGCGGCGCCGAGTCGATGCTGGATGCAGCCAAATCGGACCGGCTGCCCAAATTTGATTTTTCCGGCAATTACAAGTTTTATGGCGTACCGCTGCAACTGGCACCCCCGGCCGATGCACCTGCCGGCACCCCCGGTGAAGAACTATATAACCGTTATTCCCTGAATGTGAACCTCACACAGCCGGTCATCACAGGGGGTTATCTGAAGAATACGCAACTGGCGGCCATGTCACAGGTGGAGGTAATGAAAAGCTACCTCTCCCTGAACCAGCAGGAGGTTATGCTCAATGCCGATGTCTATTACTGGAATGCGGTCTCCAGCAAAGAGATCCGTGACCTGATGATCACCTACCGGGATGATATAGGACAGTTCCTGCGTGTCATTGAAGACCGTGTGAAAGAGGAAATAGTCAGCAGGAGTGAGCTCTATCAGACAAGGGTACGGTACAATGATGCACAATACGGAGTGATCAAGGCAGAGAAACAGTTAAAGACCAGCTTGATGGAGCTGAACCGTCTGCTGGGGGTCCCGGTGGATACGGTGATGCCCGTAGCTGATTCGCTGGCCGCAGTACAGTGGACACAGACCACGGAAGATCTTACCGCCAAAGCCCTCAGCCAGCGCCCGGAGATGAACATCCTCAAGAACCAGGTCAAAGTGAATGAATACAAAGAAAAGATCACTGCCTCCCAATACAACCCTTATCTGGGTGTGGGGGTAGGCGGCCTGTGGGGCTCTCCCAGCCCGGGCCTGCACATAGAACCCAAATTCAACTATAATGTCATGGCCACGCTCTCCATACCCATTTTTTACTGGGGGAAGAAAAAGGAAGAGGTGGCAGCCATGCGCCAGGAGACCGAGGTGAGCCGTCTGCAGCTGGACCGTACCAAAGAGATGATCACCCTGGAAGTGCAACGCAGTTATATGGAACTGCAGAGATCACAGGAGCAGTTGGATTTTGCTTTCGGGGCGCTGTCCAATGCCTCCAACAACGTCTCCCTGATGATCGATCGTTATAACGAAGGCATCGCTTCGGTACTGGAAGTACTTGATGCACAGTTATACTGGGAAAAGAGTTACTTTAACTTTATCCAGGCAAAATATCAACTCAACATGGCCTGGTCCAACTACCAGCGTGCCCTGGGTGCCCTGGCCATTAAATAGTAAAAACAAAAACTTATAAAAACAAGAAAAATGACACGATCAACGATTTTCATTGCTGTACTTTTTATGGGGTTGATCCTCTCCTCATGTGGTAAAAAGGAAGAGCCGCAGAAAGAGATCATCCGGCCTGTCAAGGCGATGGTTGTGAGCAGAACGCAGGATCTGGCCGCCCGGGGATTCCCCGCAGTCACGAACGCCTCCCAGCGCTCCGAAATATCTTTCCGGGTAGGAGGGCCTATCATCACATACAAGGTCATCGAGGGTGCCCTGGTAAAAAAAGGGGAGTTGGTAGCCACCATCGATCCCTCTGACTACAAGATCGCTATGGAAGGAGCCCAGGCCCGCTACGAGCAGACCAAAGCAGAAGCTGAGCGTTACAAAAGACTGTGGGAAAAAGGCTCCGTGGCCAAAAATGATTATGACAGAAAACAGGCCAACTACCTGCAGGCCAAGGCCAAACTGGATGAAGCCAGGAACAACCTGGATTACACCAAGCTGTATGCTCCTTTTTCCGGATATTACGGACCTAAGCTCTCGGAGGTGGGAGAGGAAGTAAGGCCGGGCCAGCCGGTAGCTGTGATCTCCAATCTTTCCATCCTGGAGGTGGTAACCACCATCCCCGAACAGGTGGCTGTACAGTACCGTTTTTTTGACAGCTATGACGTCACTTTTGACACCTATCCGGGACAAGTCTTCAAAGCCACCATAAAGAACCTCGAAAAAACGCCAACCCCGGAAGGTTACCGCCTGCACCTTTACCTGGAGCATAAGAACAACCCCAACGATCCAACCCAATCCAAGATCTCAGCCGGCATGAGCTGCCGGGTGAGCATTCATTTCAAAAGCGATGCAGATCTCAACCGGGAGATCGTGGTGCCCGTGTCTGCCGTGGTCGAAGGAGGTGCCGACACCCACCCGTCGGTATGGCTGCTGAAACCATACAACGCCGATACACTGAAAGTAAAAAAACAGCCGGTTACTTTGGGCGGGATGAGAGGACGCGACATTCTCCAGATCCGCAGTGGCCTGAAACCCGGCGACCGGATCGTCATTGCCGGCGGCAAAAGACTCGTGGATGGTGAGAAGGTAAAGATCCTCCAAAAGAACAGTATATAATAATCTCCTAAAGCCAGCATCATGAGTATTGCAGGATATGCTTTAAGACACAAGCAGGTCATCAATTTCTTTTTGATCGTCACCATCATAGGTGGGATCTTTGCCTTCAAACACCTGGGTAAGAGAGAGGATGCGCCTTTTGTGATCAAAGAGATCGTTTTTATCACCTATTATCCCGGCGCTACGGCCAAGGAGGTAGCCGATCAGGTGACGGAGGTCATAGAGCGGGAGGTACAATCCCATCCTTTGGTTGATTATATCAAATCCGAGTCTCGACCGGGTTTCAGCTATATCAAAGCAAGTATGTACCAGTGGGTTCCCAAGGAGACTTTCAATCAGGTATGGGACGAGATGCGCCGCAAGATCATGGATGTGCAGCACAAGTTGCCCCCCGAAGCAAGTACGATCATCGTGAACGATGACTTCGGCGCCGTTTATGGTATCTATTATGCGCTTACAGCCGATCCCGGATTTAGTGCCGCCGAGTTGGAAGATTACGCCCAGTTTGTCAAACAGCAGCTCTCCACGGCCGCAGATGTGGCAAAGGTAGCTCTTTTCGGTATCCAAAACCGCGTAGTGAACGTTTACGTTTCTGACGATAAGCTTTCAAATGCAGGGGTCACCCCCGCCGATATCCGGCGTGCGCTTTCCACACAGAACCAACTGATCAACACCTCCAAGATCCAGACGGGGGAATTTGATGTACGGGTCGATGCCCCGGGAACATTCAAAAACCTGGCAGAGCTGGAAAATCTGGTGATCACGGGGAAAACGGGACAACAGATACGGCTGCGTGACATTGCCACTCTTGTCGAACAAGATTACGAAGACCCGCCCCAGCAGCAAATGCGCCTCAACGGCCTGCCTGCCATCGGAATTGCTTTTTCTACCCGCGACGGTGGCAACTCGGTGGTCGCCGGTGAGAGTATCCGTGAAAAACTGGATCTGGTCATGCCCCAGTTACCCATCGGCATCGAAATGGTGAACATTTATTCCGAAGACAAAGTGGCCATTGAAGCCAACAACCACTTCATCACCAACCTGATCGAGTCACTGGCCATCGTCATCTTCCTGATCCTCCTGTCGATGGGTGCGCGTGCCGGCATATTGATAGGCACCAGTTTGCTGTACTCCATCCTGGCGACCTTGCTGCTGATGCTTCCATTCGGTGTCGATCTGCACCGCACCTCGCTGGCTGCCATCATCATCGCTATGGGTATGCTGGTGGACAATGCCATTGTGGTAACGAGCAATGCACAGGTAAATATGGACAGGGGAATGTCGCGAAAAAAAGCCCTGGAGCAGGGAGCCACCATTCCCCAGTGGGGACTGCTGGGTGCCACCATCATCGCCATTATCTCCTTCCTGCCTTTGTATATGGCACCTGCCAACCCAGCCGAAGTCATCAAGCCTTTGTTCAAGGTGCTCGCCATCGCCCTCACCATGAGCTGGGTTTTCGCCCTGGTGCAAACCACGGTTTACGGCGACTGGATTTTGAAAGCTCCGAAAAAAGGGGCAAAAGAAAAAGATCCTTTCGACACCCCGTTTTACCACAAGATCACCGGTTATATCGAGGTAATTATTGCCAGGAAATTTCTGGTACTTATCATTGTGTTCGGAATCTTCTTTGTTTTTATGGGTCTTTTCAAGTTCGTCAAAAAGGACTTCTTCCCGGCGGTTGACAAACCGATGTTTAAGATTGATTATTTTCTGCCGGAAGGCGCTGACCTGAAAGCCGTGCGTGCCGACGTGGAGAGAATGGAGAAATTCCTGCTGTCGCGCAAAGATGTCAAAAAGGTATCGGTGACGTTGGGCGCTTCGCCCTTGCGTTATT
>WFRO01000135.1 GCA_015486475.1 Bacteroidales bacterium | reverse complement strand
CTGGGACTGAAATAGCTCTCCACGCGTATGCCGTTGCCCAGGACGAGCTCGTGGGGCGTATTGTCTGTCTTGTCCGGGCCGAATTTACTGTTTGCAAGGTCGGGCTGGGCGCCGCTGCTGCCGAACATCTCCTCGAACTCCATGGTGTAGGTGAGTGCCAGGCTCTGGTCCTGGAAGATGATCACATTGTTGGGGTCCACGTACATCTGCCCTTCGGTGAAGTTGGTGGCGCCCGTCCAGACAATGGGGTCGTCGGGATCAGAGGAGTGGGCATCGATGATCACGAACTTGTTGTGCATGATGCCATAATTGGGATAATCACTTTCCGGGCTGGCGATCTTACCGATACCGGATACCAGTTCATCGATACCGGAGTTGTCGGTGTTGCTGTCATAGACCACCCGCACCCGCACACCCCGGTTGTAGGCATTGTTGAGGGCTGTGGAGATATTGGAGATGCCGGTATTGTTGAAATTGTAGATGGCAACGTCGATGGATTCTTTGGCCCTGTCGAGATAGGCAATGAGGGTGTCGTCAAGGGTCTTGTCCAGCCAGATGGCGTCGGTGCCGGTGGAGACGGAATTATCCACGGGGCGGTCGAAGTAAACCTTGATGTCGCCCGTAGAGGCCGACTGGGTGATCACAGGCATGATGCGGGATTTAGCCGTATCGTCGGGATGGGCTGTCGAGACGGAGAAAGCCTGGATGTAAACCAGGGTGGCCGGATCAAAACCGAAAGCGTTGGTAATGTGATCCGTTCCGGTTCCCCCTGCCGTGAAGATACCCTGTTCCAGGGCAGGTGTAAAGCCGTATTTTACCTGGGTGGTTCCTTCCGTATCAGTGGTCCATCTTATGTTGAAAAGGTCCTGGTGGATATTGTAGATCTGCACGGGTGAGATGATATTGATGGAACTGCCCGGGATCAGGTCGTCGCCGTCGCGGGGGAGGATCTGATAAGTGCTCTTGTACTGCGCCAGCGGGCCGATGATGGTGACATTGCCGGAGGGGATCACCGTGCCCACCAGCGGAGAGTTGGAATCGTTAATACGTATCTCTCCTTTCTCTCCGGAAGCTGTAAAGGCATAATTGGTTTTGGCTGAGAAAGTACCTCCTGCATCATCAAATACCCCGTTCTCGATCCTGACCAGCTGGGCTTCATAATTGTCACTCAGCTGGGAAGGGGTGAGCGTTACGGGATCGGGAAGGGCATGTCCGCCGGAGACGACCGTCACCGAGTTGACGGGACTTATCTCCAGCAGGTTGTTGTAATCGGAAAGCACGCCGGTGAGGACGATGCTGTCACCCCGTTTCACATTGGCCAGTTCATTGTACCCGTAGGCAGCGATGCCGGCGGTGCCGTCCTGGAAATAGCGAATGGCTCCCAGCTCGTTGCCATTGGTGACGATACCTGTTACAGTAACAGTGGCTCCTATATTCTTCCCGCGTGCTTCGGCAATGGTGATCACCTGGGCCTGGGAGGTAAAATGAGCAATGAGCAATGAGAGCGTGAGAAAGAGTAGTTTTTTATTCATAACAGATGATTTTTTATTTAAAATGAAAATGAGATCGAAGTGTCAAAACGCCTACCCATCCCAAAAAAGACCGTGGCCGATTTGGCATCGAAATCCTTGAAGGGCAGGGGACTGTACGGGTCGTTGTTCACGGCATCCGAGATGTAATGGATGTCAAAAAGGTTCAGCATGCTGAACCGCAGGGTGGTACGCACCTTGCCGGCGATGCGGAAAGAGTATCCCAGGTAAAGGTCGAACAGCGTATAGTTGGGGATCTTCCACGAGTCAACCGGGTTGCCCTGGTCGTCGGTGGTGGACTCAGGTGTGAAATTGGAGTAATATTTGGCGAACCAGGTAAAGCGCCCGTTGATATAGAGCCCTTTGATGGGTTCATACCGCAGGCTGCCACCCAGTTGGGTCTGGGCCGCATCCCCCACATGGATGCCTTTGGCATTGAAGTCAATTTTTTTGTTCACCGGCTCGTTGGTGTCGTAATTGTAATACTGCAGGCCTTTGACCTCTTTGTCCCATACCCAGTCGCCCAGCGACATCAGTCCCTGCAGGTTGAGGTTGTGCAGGATCTTCCAGGCGAAGTCCACCTCGATCCCTTTGTGAAAGGCGTTCATCCCCGGGATGTCGGCATAGACCCGTATGTTGTTGTTCTCCGGCTCTTCGGGATCATAGCCGGGTT
>WFRO01000134.1 GCA_015486475.1 Bacteroidales bacterium | reverse complement strand
GTTGCTGCCCGCCCGCCCGCCTGAACGAAGTCATTCGGGCAGGGCTGACGCCAGTCGGACGGGGTTACTGATTGCTGGGCCGGGCTCATCTCTCATTGCTCATTGCTCGTAGCTCATCGCCGGTTCCTGAGTAGCCGAAGGCGTACCGAAGGACTCATCTCTCATCGCTCATCTCTGAGTAGCCGAAGGCGTATTGAAAGACCTACTCCTTGACTTTTGACCTTAGACTCCTGTCTTCATTACTCCTTACTCTCTACTTCCTACTCCTTACTTATCTCTTGTTACACTTTTCCCATTCTTCCAGTATTCCACTATTCCATCTTTCCATTTTTCCACCATTCCACTCTTCCCTATCTTTTCAAAAAAGCCCCTGACCGTCTCTTTCCCGCCTGGGTGGCGGTGAGATAATAGATCCCCTTGTCCAGGGAGGAGATATCCAGGACCAGCAATGATTCCTTTCCCGGATCGGTCAGGGAGATCTTTCTTGTAAGCAGCAGCCTGCCGGAAAGATCGTGTACCGTAAAAAGGAGCGGGGCAGCGGTGGCCGGGGCATATTCCACATACAATCTTTCCGAGGCCGGAGAGGGAAAGGACCGCAGCATGAAAGATCCCTCATTCATTGCATGCAACTGCATGCCGGTGATATAATACACGATCCCGAAAGTGACCTCAGTATAGCTGTTCCACATATTCTGGCTGTTGCCTGATCCCACGATCTTCACATACCGGGCCTGCAGGGTGTCTCCCAGCACGAACTCCTGCAATTGCAGGGATGTACCGGAGCTGGTACCGTAATATACTTTGTCATAATGTTCCCCGTCGGTCGAGATCTCGATGGTAAAATATGCATTCCGGGTATTGCCAAGATAGAATGCAATGGACACCGATCGCAGCCACAGGACGGTGTCCAGGTCAAATTCGATCCACTGCCCCTCCCCTTCCGCCGACCAGCGGGTGTTCAGATCGCCGTCGAGGGCATTTCCCGGCACATTGGGATCCTGCCAGCTGCTGGCCGTGATCCGGATATTCTTCCAGAAAGGATCGGCCACCTCCAGCGACACCTCCTGCTCCGATATGTTTCCCCTGCGGTCCTCTGCCCGGATCAGGAAAGTGTGCTCACCTATATCATCTTTTTCCGGATGCAGCACCAGCCATGCCGAGTCCTGCCCTGCCGGATGCAACACTGCAAAAGAAGGAGCGCCCGCGAGGGACAGGTATACGGTATCATTCTCATCGAGGTCGAGACCCATGATCATGACGGAGTCTGCCTCCCCGGCAAAGACACGCCCGGGAACTCCGCCGAGGATCTCCGGCGGGTTATTGGTTTTCACCATACCACGGTATCGTGTCAGCGCTTCCAGAAAATAGTAATCCGCCCAGTTGACCGGCACATCCACCTCCGAATTGGAAGGTTTGCTGCCGGTTGAGTGCTTCAGGATAAAGAAACCGTTCTCACCGGGTTTTGCCATATATCCCGCGGAGGAAAGCGAGGTCAGGATGCTGGAAGCACCATCAAACCATCTTGCCGAATCTGCCGGATCATAGCGGGAGAGTTCCAGCAGAGCAGAGGCGGTGATGGCTGCCGCGGAAGCATCACGCGGCGCATCGGGGATCCCCGGCGCCATATAATCCCAGTAAGGGATCAGGTCAGCCGGCATCCCCGGCCAGGTAAGGATGAAATTCGCAATATGCTCTGCCTGTTGCAGGAATGCCGTATCCCCTGTTTCGCGGTAAGTCATGACGAATCCGTAAAGCCCCCAGGCCTGCCCCCGGGCCCAGTCAGAACTGTCCGAGGCCCCCTGGTGCGTGGTCTTGCTGAGGACCGCCCCCGTTTCGGGATCATAGTCCACCACATGCCAGGAACTGTAGTCACTCCTGAAATGGTTCTTCATCGTGGTGCGTGCATGGCTCACGGCGATCTTGTAGAAGGAGGAATCCCCCGACTCATGGAAAGCCCAAAAAAGCAACTCCAGGTTCATCATATTGTCAATGATCACGGGGAACTGCCAGTTACCGAAATCCCATGAGCGTATGCATCCCACCACCGGGTTAAAGCGTGAAGCCAGCGAGTGTGCCGCCTCCAGCATATAATCCCTGTAGAGCGTATCTCCCGTAAGGCGGTATCCGTTCCCGAAGCTGCATCCGAACATGAACCCCAGATCATGTGTTCCCGTATTGTATCGCATGGAGGAAATAGCGGCGCTCCATCTGCGGGCATTGTACAGGAAAGGCTCCATGCCCGTATTCTCATAGGTATACCAGAGCGAGCCCGGAAAGAATCCGCTGGTCCAGTCGGAAGGCCCGACCAACCGCACAGAACCATCCGGATTCAGCGATCTAGGATAATGCACCGTGTCGGGAAGATGCGCGATCATCCCCTTTTCCTGTCTTACCGCCACGCCAAAAATATGATTGATGTTGATATCATCCGGGCTCTGGGAATAAAGGGCAGACAGGGAGAAAAAAAAGCCTGCAGCCACCAGCCATATCTTTTTCATGCTGTTTTACATTACGTTATAAAGATCAAAAATACGGAATTATAATATCAGTTTCCCCTAATTTTCCGGATCTCCTGTGACCTGCGGATCCACCTGGCCGATAAAAAGAACGGACATCCCGGCCCGGGCCGGCGCCTTGCCCCATCCAAGTCCGTTCATGGCGGATAAATATATTTTCAGATTGTTAGAAACATTGCCCTCACCCTGATAAACAAAAGCATTCACTATTTAGAAAGTTTCCGGATTAAAATTTTTTTAACTTTTTTTATGCGCCATATACCGGCATATTATCCCCCTCTGTTTTAACAGAACTTTTTAATTATCATTATCATCGTACATTTCCCTTATTTTATTTATACGCTATAAATAAAAGTTATCTATTTGATTATGTGTAACTTATGTTGCATTTCAGATAACCTTTCTTTATTTTTGTTCAGGTAAATAATCAATTTAAAACAAACGCTTATGAAAAGATCGCTACTCTTCAAGATCATGATCGTTCCGGTGGTCCTGCTGATCGCCGGAAGCACCTTATCTGCCCAGACGCGACAGATCCTGTTACGTTGTAATGCAGATGTTACATTGCTGAAGGCCAAGCCCGATCTCAACCTTGGGTATGACTACAGTAATGAGATGTGTAACTGGGATTCCATCAATGTATACGGTGGAAATGACTCACCCGAGGAATCGTGGGTAAGATGGGATCTGGGTAACATCCAGAATGCCCTGCAGCCCGGAGAACAGATCCTTTATGTGGAAGCTATTTTCAGGGTATCCTGGAACAGTGGCGACACGGTAAATGCCCAGGGTTACAGGATCCTTTACCTGTGGAACAAAGCTTTTGACAGTTGGAACGAGGGGAACGGTGTCCCAGGCGGTGCCGAGGACAACCTCAACGGTCTCACCTGGAACAAAGCCAAAGCTTTTACTTATGACTTCGAGGACCCCGCATACCACGACACCATTTTCGTAAAAAAATATGCCGGCGTGGTACCCCAGAAAGAATATGTTGATGTGTACAAGGCGGTGGAATCGGAGCTCAGCGACACAGGGAACAAGATCCTCACCTTACGTGTCGTACC
The DNA here is from genome assembly GCA_015486475.1 of Bacteroidales bacterium. Taxonomy (GTDB): domain Bacteria; phylum Bacteroidota; class Bacteroidia; order Bacteroidales; family VadinHA17; genus DRPN01. The sequence goes on along the minus strand of WFRO01000134.1, from coordinate 967 downwards.
TTATGATTATGATTATGAGAACATCGTATGGAAAAAGTGGCTGGGCTTTATCTCCCTCAACTCGCCGGCCTCCTCCTGGAACCTTGAGGTGGATGAGGATGGTTATCCCGTCGAAGCCCCCCATCTGCGTTTTTACGTAGGCATCCCCATGCAGCGTTTCAGCGACTGGGCCAAAATGGGCGACACCGCTTATTATAACTTCAAGCCATCCTCCTTCGGCGCCTGGATGGTCGAAGAGGATGAAGGAGATGTGCGGCTGCATCTGGCACAAAAGACCCCCGTGGATACCAATAACTGGAATCCCGGAGCCGTGGCTGTCTTCAAAGACACCACGTTCACCGATTTCACCCTCAACCTGGAGGCTAAAATGAACTACGTCACCCCGTCGGGCGTTTTCTTCCCCTTCAATGATTTTATCGCTGTCTTCGGGTACAAGGATCCTGACAATTTCTCCTATTTCGCCTTTTACGGGGATGATGAAAGCGGCGCTTTCACGGTCATCGACGGCATGCGTTACAGAGTAGGCGAACAGGTTTACCAGCCGGCCATGACCGATACGGCCTATCACAGCTATAAGCTCGTCAGGAGTGGATCGCAGCTGACCGTATACATTGATGACACCGAGTATTACACCATCACCAACGACTCGCTGAATGCCGATGGCATGGTCGGGGTGGGATCCCACAACGACGAGGTCTTCTTCGACAACATCCATGTGGATGGATACGACTCCCCCTCTGCGGTGAGGAGCCTGAAAACTTCCCTGGATGTCACGGTCTATCCCAATCCGGCGGGCGAGGAGATCAACATCATCTCTCCCGAACCCCTCGAGCGTTACAGTATCCACAATGTAATCGGCGAGACCGTACAGTACGGAACATTTGCCGGCAACTACAAGCTGAATGTGTCCGGTCTTCCTTCAGGGATCTACTTTATCTCCGTCAAGGCAGGAGATAAACGATCGATC
>WFRO01000133.1 GCA_015486475.1 Bacteroidales bacterium | reverse complement strand
TCTTCCAACTGCCTATGCCTGTGTAGATCAGGAAAAGAGCTCCGAGCAGGATGGCCAGCGTGGAGGTCTCCCCCACCGATCCGGGGATGGTCCCGAGGAACATCTGCATCGCCGAGGGCAGTTGTTCGATCTTGCCGGCAGCCGCCTCGGCCAGGGGCGTGGCGCCGGAGAAGCCGTCGACGGCCTGCAGACCGTGTTTCAGGCCGGCCACCCACACCTGATCACCCGATATCCAGGCAGGATACGAAAAGAAAAGGAAAGCACGCGCCGTCAACGCCGGGTTGAGGATGTTCATCCCCGTGCCGCCGAAGACCTCCTTGCCGATGATCACGGCAAAAGCCACGGCCAGCGCCAGCATCCACAAAGGGATATCCACCGGGACGATCAGCGGGATGAGGAAACCCGTCACCAGATAACCTTCATTCACATCATGCCCCCGCAACTGGGCGAACATGAACTCTATGCCCAGCCCCACCACGTAGCTGACCACCAGCAGGGGCAGATACTTCCACAGCCCGAAGAGGAAAGTGCTCCAGAATCCGGGCTCCTCCCCTGCGGCCAGGAAATGCTGATAGCCGATGTTCCAGATGCCGAACAGCGTGGCCGGCACCAAAGCAAAGACGACAACGATCATGGCCCGTTTCATATCCATGGCATCACGGATATGAGAGCCTTTGGTAGTCACCTTGTCCGGCACGAACATCAGCGTCTCAAAAGCCTCAAAAGTGGAGTGGAACATCTCAAACCGGCCTCCTTTTTCGAAGCTGGGTTTGATCTTATCGAGAAAATTTCTTACAGCTTTCATGTATGGAATGGTCTTTATTCCCGTTTAAACGATTATCCGAGTTCTTTGATCAGCACATTGATACCATTTCTCAGAATGGACTGCATCTCTGTCTTGGAAGGATCGATCACCTCACACAGGGCGATGTCCTCTTCGACCACTTCATAGATACCCAGGTTCTCCATCTGGTCGATATCCTCTATGATCGTGGCTTTGAGCAGTTGCATGACCAGGATATCCATGGGCAGTACCCGCTCATACAGGCCGGAAAACACCAGAGCCCGGTGTCCTCCGTGCAGATTGGTATCGAGACGGTATTTTTTCTTCGGCGTCAGCCAGGAGAAAAAAGAACGGGAGAAGGAGAACTTCCCGAAACCGGGCATCAGCCAGCCAAAGAACTCACTGTAATGACCTTCGGGGATCACCGTCACCAGCGAGTCGTAGAACCCCAGGTAACCTGTTTTTCCGATCTTTGTGCCTGTGAGAACGTTGCCGCTGATATAACGCAGGTCCCCCTCTTTCACATTACCTTCCACCAGCGGGGCGATGGAAGCCCCCACACGGGTCCGGTAATACTGCGGCTTTTTCACCTCGCTGCCTGCCAGGGCCACTATACGCTGCGGATCGAAAACACCCTCCTCAAAGAGACGTCCTATGATCAGGACATCCTGGGGGTTGACCACCCAGGCCACCTCCCCTTTGTTGACGGGATCAGTATGGTGGATCTGCACTCCCACATTGCCGGCAGGATGCGGTCCTTTGAAGTAATGCCTTTCCACATTCTGCAGGGCAGAGACAAAAGCACTGTCCGACCGTTCGGGATGCACACCCAGATGCACTTTCCCGCCGGAGAGCATGGACAAGGCATTGATCCCTGTCTGGAAAATCTTTTCCTGTCCTTTTAAAATAAATGCATAGTCAGGAGCCAGGGGGGATGTGTCAAACAGGGAGATAAAAACAGCTTTCGGTGTATCCTCCGGGTTGGCCACATGGTCGAAAGGACGCTGACGGATGAAAGGCCATACACCGCTTTTCAGCAACTCCTCCACGATCTCTTCCCGCTTCATCGAGAGCGGATCCCCTTTGCGGAAAGTAAGATGATCCTGTTTGCCGTCGGGGGAAACGATCACCTCCAGGATACGCCGCCGCTCCCCCCGGAAAATCGTCTTCACCTGTCCGCTCACGGGAGAAGTAAAAAGAATATCCGGCCGGTATTTATCAAAAAACAACGGAGAACCTGCCTTTACTTCATCCCCTTCATGGACGGTCAGCTTAGGTACCAATGTGTGGAAATCCGGTGGTTTCAGTGCGAAAGATACGGGCTCAGATGCCTGGCCCACTTTTTTTTCTGCCTCTCCCTGAAGACGGATGTCAAGCCCCCTCTTCAGTTTGATCACCTTGTCCATAGGAACATTATTTTGTTATGATACAAACAAAAATAATTATTTTTCTTTTGTTTACATTGTTTCACAAATTAATTTTCATCATTTTATCAACCTATATTCATATTTTAATGTCTCTCAATAAAATAAGAGAGCAAAAAATTTGATCCGGCAGATTTATTACTTTTGTAACATGTTTAACAGAACCTTTCTTATATTTTTCCTGCTGTGTTTGCCGGCAACCCGGGCACACAGCCAGTCCCTGCGCGAAGCAAAGATCCTGGAAGACCGGATCTATTCAGAAACGGTCCATACGGTAGAACTGTACCGGACAGGATGGCGTCTCTCAGATCCCGTCCTGCAAAAGGGGGAGGCTAACACCCTGACGCTGGGTTTTGACGATCTCGCCGATGAACCGGAAAATTACTCTTATACGTTTATCCACTGTGATGCCACCTGGAAACCGGATGACCTGTTGCCGGGAGATTACCTGGACGGCTATACGGAGAACGATATCCGCGACTATGAGAGCTCGATCAATACGACGGTGCCGTTTGTACATTACAAGCTCATTATCCCCAATGAAGATGTCCGCTTCCGGGTGACGGGGAATTACATTCTTGAGGTTTACAAAGACAATGATGCCGACCGGCCGGCTTTCACGGCCCGTTTCATGATCCATTCGGCAACCGTACATATAACCGGCAAGGTGGTGCGCACTACGGGTCCGGACCGCCCGCGTAACCAGCAGCTGAACTTTACTGTGGATTATGGCGGGCTGCCACTGCGCTCTCCTGCCGACGAGCTCTATGTGGTGGTGCGGCAGAACGGGCGGTGGGACAATGCCCTGAAGGGGGTCCGTCCTTCGGAGAACGGCAACGGCCGCCTCGTTTTCGGAACCCCTGCCGGCGTGATCTTCCCCGGCGGCAATGAATACCGCAACCTCGATATCAAAAGCGTCCGGTACCAGAGCCCCGGTATCGTAAAGATCGATTACAACCCTCCTTATTATAATGTCATCCTGGAGCCGGCAAAACTGCGCAGCCTGCAACCTTACCTCACACAGGAAGATCTCAACGGCCGTTTTTACATTGAGAACTCCCGGGGTTCCACGGCCGATACCGACGCCGACTATTTCAATGTGTTCTTCACCCTCCCTGCAAGTTTTCCGTTCGATGGCCGGGTATATATCTTCGGGGCCCTCTCACAGTGGAACTACGGTAAAAGGAACCAGATGATATACAATGAGAAGCAGCATCAGTACGAGGCCACGATAATGCTCAAGCAGGGCATGTACAACTATCTCTACGCCGTAAAAACCCCGGACGCCACGGCCGGCGATATCACCCGTATCGAGGGCAGTCACTGGGAAACGGAGAATGCCTACCACATCCTCGTATACTACCGCGAGCCGGGCGAAAGATACGACCGGCTCGTGGGAGTAAAAACGATCAACAGTATTGAAGTTAAATAGTTCAGAGTTCAAAGTTCAGAGTTCAAAGTTGCAAGGTCACAGGATTATGACTTCCGGCCAACTTTTCAACTTTTCAACTCATCAACTTATCAACCCTTTCAGGCATCATATTTCAAACTTGATCCCCTGGGCCAATGGCAGTTCGGTGCCGAAGTTGATGGTGTTGGTCTGGCGCCGCATGTAGGCTTTCCAGGCATCGGACCCCGACTCGCGGCCTCCGCCCGTATCTTTCTCGCCGCCAAAAGCGCCGCCGATCTCCGCACCCGAGGTGCCGATATTGACGTTGGCAATGCCGCAGTCGGAGCCGCGGGCCGAGAGGAACTCTTCGGCCTCCCGCATGTTCAGCGTGAAGATAGCCGAGGAGAGTCCCTGCGGCACATCGTTGTGCAGGGCAATGGCCTCATCGAGGGTCTTGTATTTAATAAGGTATAACAGCGGAGCGAAAGTCTCCTCCTGCACGATCCTGTAATGGTTCTCCACCTCGGCGATGGCCGGGTTGACATAGAGGCCCGAAGGATACTGCGGTCCCTCCATCACTTCGCCACCGGTGATGACTTTGCCTCCTTCTTTCTTCACCTCCTCCTGGGCCCCGGTAAAAAGATCCACGGCAAACCGGTCGATCAGCGGGCCCACCAGTGTTTTCTCATCCAGCGGGTTGCCAATTTTTGTGGCCACCTGCCGGTAAGCGTTCAGCAGACGGTTCTTCACATCGTCGTACACCGACTCCTGGATGATCAGGCGCCGTGTAGTGGTGCAGCGCTGTCCGGCCGTGCCCACAGCCCCGAAGACGATGGCCGGGATAGCCATGTCGATGTCGGCATGCTGCGAGATGATGATGGCATTGTTGCCCCCCAGCTCGGCGATCACCCGTCCCAGCCGTGCCGAGACGATCTTGCTGACATGCTTGCCCACAGCCGTGGAGCCGGTGACAGAGATCAGGGACACCCGTTTGTCGTTCAGGAAATTGTCCCCCATGGCCGACGAGCGGGCCACCACCAGGTTAAAGACCCCTTCGGGGACATTGTTCTTCTTCAGTACGGAGGCAATGATGTTCTGGGTGGCAATGGCGGTCAGGGGGGTCTTGGAGCTGGGCTTCCAGACCACCACATCGCCGGCTACGGCAGCGATCATCGCATTCCAGGCCCACACGGCCACGGGGAAGTTGAACGAAGTGATCAGTCCCACGATCCCCAGCGGATGGTACTGGTCGTACATCCTGTGTTTGGGTCTTTCCGACTGCATGGTGAAACCATACAACTGCCGTGACTGTCCCACGGCAAAATCACAGATATCGATCATCTCCTGCACTTCTCCCATGCCCTCCTGATAGA
>WFRO01000132.1 GCA_015486475.1 Bacteroidales bacterium | reverse complement strand
GGAGGGGATCTCGCGAAAGTGACAAGTGGTATAAGGGACCTTATAAAAAGAAGGAAGGAGAAACATTCCGGAAGACCTTATGTTATTCTGCAGTTCCTGATGTTCCGGCACAACGTACAGGAGATCCCGGCGATGAAAAAGCTGGCGGCTGGCCTGGGGGCCGACCGTCTGGAATTCAAAACGGCCCAGTTCTATGATCTCTCGGCCGGGAACAGCCTGATCCCCGGTGATCCTGCTTTTGCCAGATACCGCAGGGAAGGGGACAGATATGTCCTCAAATACAAGCTGAAGAACCGTTGTCCGCGTCTGTGGAATACGGCGGTCACCACCTGGGACGGGCGGATGGTTCCCTGTTGTTTCGATAAGAACGCCGAATATGTCATGGGCGATCTGACCAGCGCTTCCCTCCGGGAGATCTGGTTTTCGGAGCCTTTTGACCGTTTCCGGGCCCGCATCCTTACCGCCCGGGAGGAGGTGGAAATGTGCCGCAACTGTACCGAGGGGCTGGGCTGAGGTGTGAATGAATTTTCGTACTTTCGCTCCTGTAAAGTAAGCGTAAGATGAAGTATCCGTTGCCTGTTTTCTGGAGGATCGTGATGTCACCCCTGGCCGTGGTCTATATGGCCGTGGTCTGGATACGGAACTGGCTGTACGATATTTCGGTCTTCAGGGTCCATGAGTTCGCCATTCCGGTGATCTCCGTGGGCAACATTACGGTGGGTGGGACCGGCAAAACCCCTCATGTGGAATACCTGGTGCGGCTGCTGAAAGACAAGTACGGCGTGGCGGTGCTGAGCAGGGGATATAAACGCAGGACCAGAGGGTTCGTGGTGGCGGATCAACACTCCACGGTGGATGACCTGGGAGATGAACCCTGGCAGATCCACCGGAAATTCCCGGAGATAAAGGTGATTGTGGATGCCGACAGGGTGCGGGCGCTGCAGAAGATCCAGGAGGAGATGCAGGATGTGCAGGTGGTGATCCTCGACGATGCTTTTCAGCACCGGTCGGTGAAAGCCGGCCTCTCGATCCTGCTGATCGAATATGACTTTCCCCTTTCCCGGGAATTCTACCTCCCCGCCGGGCGTATGCGCGAGAGCCCTCATGAGAAAAAGAGGGCCGACATTGTGCTGTTCACGAAATGTCCCGAAAAACTGAAGCCTATCGAGGAGCGGATCCGGGTGAAACACTTTCACCCTTTTCCGTACCAGCAGGTTTATTTTACTAAGATCGTTTACGGTAATCCGGTACCGCTGTTCCCGGAAGAGGATCCGGAGGAACTGCTTCCGGAAAAATTGCGGAAAAAGGGGGTGAATATCCTGGCAGTGACAGGCATCGCCAACCCCACACCTTTTTATAAATATCTGCAGGGTTTTACGGACAAGTTGACCCCTCTCTCTTTTCCGGACCATCACCGGTTCGGGAAGAAGGACATGAACAGGATCCGGGGGTTGCTCGCTGAAAAGCCTGCTGAGAAAAATATCATCCTGACCACCGAGAAAGATGCGGTCAGGATCGCTGCCCTGCCGGCAGATCTGGTACCGCTGCGGGAGAGCTGGTATTACATCCCCGTAGAGGTAGCTGTTTTAAGAGGTTCGGAACAAAAAGATCTTGAAGATAAAATACTGGAATATGTTGGAAACAATCAAAGAAACCGTCAGTTTCATCAGGGACAGGGTCCCGGAAACGCCTGAGACCGGGATCGTCCTGGGCACAGGCCTGGGAGGGCTGGTGCGGGAGATCCGTATTGACAAAGAGCTGGGATACCGGGAGATCCCCAACTTTCCTGTCTCCACCGTGGAGGGCCACGACGGGAAGCTTATTTTCGGTACCATCGGGGGCAGGCGGATCGTGGCCATGCAGGGCCGGTTTCACTACTATGAGGGCTATACCATGGAGCAGGTTATTTTTCCGGTACGGGTGATGAAATTCCTGGGCATCCGGCATCTGTTCCTCTCCAATGCCAGCGGCGGGGTGAATCCGGATTATGAGATCGGCGACCTGATGATCCTTACCGATCACATCAATATGCTCCCCAATCCGCTTATCGGGGAACATCATCCCGAATTTGGCACCCGTTTTCCGGACATGAGTGAGCCTTATGATCTCTCCCTCGTGGAGCTGGCCGAAGAGATCGCTGCCGAAAATGATATCAGGGTGCAAAAGGGCGTTTATCTGGCCACCACCGGCCCTACCTATGAGACACCGGCCGAGTACAAACACTTCAGGATCATCGGGGCGGATGCCGTGGGAATGTCCACCATTCCCGAGGCCATCGCAGCCCGCCAGATGGGCCTCTCCTGTTTTGCGATC